>NZ_CP102267.1:1612954-1913409 GCF_025148125.1 Blautia wexlerae DSM 19850 | reverse complement strand
CAAATTCTTCAAATACGCTGTCAAGATCGTTTACAATATCATATCCACCATCCCAGACATGACAGGTATCCAGACAAACACCTAATTTATCTTTTAACTCCACCCTGTCAATGATCTGACGAAGTTCTTCGAAATTTCTTCCTACTTCTGTGCCCTTTCCTGACATAGTTTCCAGAAGTACAATCGTACTCTGATCTTTTGTCAGCACTTCATTGAGAATTTCTGCAATTTTACTGATTCCTACTTCTGCACCCTGTCCTACGTGACTGCCCGGATGAAAATTGTAATAATTTCCCGGTGTCATTTCCAGACGTCTCAGATCATCTGCCATGATTTCCCTGGCAAAATCCCTGAGGTTTTCTTTGGCAGCGCAGCAGTTCATAGTGTAAGGCGCATGAGCCACCAGCTTTCCAAAATGATTCTCCTCTGCCAGCTGCCCAAATGCCTGCACATCCTGCGGATCAATGTCTTTGGCTTTCCCTCCTCTTGGATTTCTGGTAAAAAATGCAAATGTGTTACCGCCATTTGCCAGCATCTGCTTCCCCATTGCAAGGTAGCCCCGGGATGAGCTTGTGTGATTTCCTATATATAACATCTTTTTACTCCTCTTCTGTCGTATTTTCACAGTACCAGTTTATAGCAATCCTTTTATCATACATTATAGATTTTTTCAAAATTTTCTTTTTCATATCTGCATTATAGCATTTTAACAGATTTTGTTAAACATTTTTACTGTTATAAACAACTTTACGTCAAAAAGACATTGCTGTGAACGGAGTCAATTGTTCCAAAATTTTTCAGGTTGCGCTTATGAACTATCTTCATGTCAATGAAGACAATATTTCATCTGGTCCTGCCCTTTACTTTCCATGCACCAACCTTAACATCCTATTCCCCAACAAACACCCCAGCATACATCCCAAACTATTATGAATAATATCGTCAAACTCAAACAACCCTCTGCAAAGCAGCAGCTGACTAATCTCGATAGCAGATGATACCGCAATTCCCACAAGCAATCCCATCCACCATTTCAGTTTTCTGCCTGTCAACCCCGGCAATAAAATCCCTGCCGGAAAAAGCAGCAGAATATTCAACAGATTCTCCTGCAGTAAGCCATCTCCCGTAGTACTTCCCAGTCTGCCACATGTACCAATCCCCAGGATTTCCTTCCATGACCAGAATACCTCCGGCTGATACTGCCTGATCCCCGGAGTCCTCGTAAAAACAGTAGAACCAAATACAATTGCAAAAAACGTCAGAAGCAACAGTCCACAGACTGCCTGAATAATCACTATTTTATGCAGCCTTAATAATACTGCTGCCAGAAAAACAGCCATCAGGAAAACCACTGCAAAAGCAATAATTTCCCTGATTGTCCAGCTTCGATTATGTGTAATAATAATCTGATAAATGTCCACTATCTATCTCTCCCCATCCCATGAATTCTGATTTTAACTGCCTGTCAATCGGATATTCGCAGTTTATCAGAAGGAGCTTACAATCCTCCTGATATAAGCAAGTTCCCACCCACTGCTTATCGCTTTTTGCAACCTCCGCAGAGGACTTACCTGATTCGGTTATATTTTCATTTACAATGAATTATACCAAAACTACCTGATTCTTACAAAGCACTTTTATCAATATCCTTCATATAAATCCCCGGGCATTTCATGGTGTCTGACCAAGAGTATTACGCAGTACCTGAAACCAGTAGTTGCGGACACGGATCGTTTCTTTATGGGCATCCGCTACCTCCGTCTGCAGTGCCTGGATCTTATGTTCATAGGCTCTGCACTCCTTTTGGTGGAGTTCGTTCAACTTAACATACCGTTCACCGGATTCCAGTTCTTTATTTTTGGTCTGTGTGGCTTTCAGCCGACATATAAGTGAGATGTGATTATACGCATCAGGCATATGTTTTCCTCCAGAACAGTTATAATCACATAGAAAAAAAGCGAATCACCAGAAAGTGCCTTTTCGTCAATCTGACTGTGGATAAATAGCTGTTTTATAATAAAAAAAGTATTCATGCAGACCTTGAAGCTTCAAGAATGGGTTCCCAAAACTAGAATCTAGTGTATAACTTTTTCACAAAAGTTATACACCGAATCCTATCCATTCTTTCAGACAGAGGCCTTATATCTGCTCATTTCCAATCTTATAATGGAGATTTATCCACAGTCAGATTGCCCAATGGGTCATTTCCGGGAATTCGCTTTTTTCCTGCATTTCTGCTATACTTTTTTCAAGAAAGAGAGGTTGTTTTTATGGAGATTGATTTTATACAGGAACTAAAAAAACGTGATGAACTTCTTGACGGCTATCTCAGGCAGATCGAGATCCAGGAGAAATTCATCCAGAAACAGAAAGAGCTGATCGAATATCTCGAGGATCATATCTCAAAGATCACAGATATCGTCAGCAGTGTTTAGCAGGACTGTACCGGAGGAAAACGTATGCCTGATACTTATGATCATATCACTCTCATGTGTCGGCTGAAAGCTGCACAACGCAGAAACAAAGAACTGGAATCTGGTGAAAGATATATCCAGTTAGAAGAACTTTATCAGAAAGAGTACAACGTTTATGAACATAAGATTGAGAAGCTGAAAAAAGAACTTGCAGATGCGCACAAAGAAACGATCCGTGTGCGCAATTACTGGTTTCAGATACTGGAGGATATGCTCCGGGAGTTTGAAAAGGCACAAAAAAGGTCCGCGCAGGAACTCCGAAAAATGGAGATCCGTGCACTGAATGCAGAAAAGCAAAGAGATGATGCACTGGATAAAGCAGCCGTTTTCAGACATCAGTTTTATGAAGCGGCATCCAGACTGGAAGAAGAACAGGGAAAGAATCTGAAACTACGGGCACAGATCAACCGCGATTATGAAAACTCTTCTATTCCTTCTTCAAAAGCAGTACGACGCAAAAAGATCACAAACAACAGGGAAAAAACAGGCAGAAGACCAGGCGGGCAGCCCGGCCACAAAGGGCACTGCCGGAAAAGGCAGGAGCCTACACAGCCAGTTATTCTTCTTCCTCCACCTAAAGAAGTGCTCGAAGACTGTGCTTTTAAAAAGACTGCCAGGACCATCGTAAAGCAGATGGTAAGTATCCGTATGGTCCTGAATGTAACGGAATATCATGCAGATGTTTATTATAACAGTCATACGGGAGAACGTGCACATGCAGCATTTCCAGACGGAGTTATCGATGATGTGAATTATGATGGCAGCATACGGGCATTTCTGTTCCTTCTGAACAATGACTGCTGTACATCTATTGATAAGAGCAGGGCATTTCTGTCCGACCTGACGGGTGGAAAACTGAATATTTCCAAAGGCATGATAAGCAGACTAAACCGGGAGTTTGCTTTAAAAACTGAGCCTGAACGCAGGTCTGCCTATGCAGATATGCTGCTTTCCCCTGTTATGCATACGGATTGTACAAATGCCAGGGAAAACGGAAAGAGCTGCCAGGTATATGTCTGCGCAACACCGGACGGAAAAGCCCTGTACTTTGCCCGCGAGAAAAAGGGACACGAAGGAGTAAAGGGTACGGTTACAGAAGACTATCAGGGGATTCTTGTCCATGACCATGATATTACCTTTTATAATTATGGAGCAGATCATCAGGAATGCCTTGCCCATGTACTGCGGTATCTGAAAGCCAGCATAGAGAACGAACCAGACCGTACCTGGAATAAAAAAATGCATGCACTGGTGCAGGAAATGGTCCACTTCCGAAATGGATGCCGGCAGCCACACGGACCAGATCCGGAAATAGTCTCCGGATTCGAAAAACGATACCGTGAGATACTGGAAACTGCCCGGAAAGAATATGAAAACATTCCGGCAAATGATTATTATAAAGACGGGTACAATTTATTCCTGAGAATGGAGAAATACATGCACAACCATCTGTTGTTCCTGCATGATATCCGGGTACCTGCCACGAATAATGAAGCCGAAAGGCTTCTAAGGAATTATAAGCGGAAACAGGCGCAGGCCGTGACATTCAGAAGTTTCGAAAGCATCGATTATCTCTGCCAATGCATGAGCATGCTTGTTTTGATGCGCCTTGAAGATCCGGCAAATATATATGACAGAGTGTCTAGAATATTTGGATAAAGAAAACCGATGACTTTGACTGTTATCAGTGACTGTTATCAGTCTACACCATCGGTTTTCTCAAGTCCAGCTAACCCTTGAACAGTAACAGGAACAGAAAAAAGTGCCTCAAACATTGATGTAGGTATTACGCATGATCCCTACAATATCTCCACTGCATATATTCATCTTCGGAAATCATTGTAGCTTTTCATAACATTATAACGAAATGCTGTGATTCTCTCTGAATTGTCAGTGATGCCATAGCAAAAGAGATCGGTGGTTTCGACAAGATAAGCAATCTTTATTACGACGGGAACTGGAGCGAACACTGGTATGCCCGTGTGACTATTGGGAACCAGACAAAAGATTACACGTTTTGTCCGGATGTGAGTACTGGAGACATTGAAGAAATCCAGAAAATAAATTTTATGGACACTTCTAAAATGACAAAAATATACTAACCAAACAAATGGGCAGAAACAGCTTTAAAACTGTTTCTGCCCTGCTTTTATAAATCTATGTTATCCATTTTTGTATTACCACTCTTGCGGTAGATTTTCATATATTTTCCGCTTGTATCCAGAGTACTCCGATTCCACCTGGCGGTATATGTCTGCTTTACTTTTAATTTGACGTATCCTTTGTACAATTTTAATGTTCCAGTGCCGGAATTGCCCCATGTATCTTTCCACTTAAAAGAAACTGTGTTTCCTTTACGCTTTGCTGTAATGGGAGCAGTCGCATAGATAGGCGAACCATTGACTCCCAGTTTTTCAAGCTGAAGCCTGACTTTGGTACTGGTAACCTTATTTACAATGACGGAATAGCTCGGCTTGATGGTGACCGTCATATTGCTTGAAACAGACCATGTTTTTGTGTAGGTCCCGGTGTATTTACCGGAAGCTGCTTGGGCTGGCTGGTAAAACGTAACAGTAATCATGATAGTCAGCATTAAGAATAGTAATCTGGAAAACCTTTTTCTCTTCATGGTAATCAAATCCTCCTTTATGTTTATAAACATATTGTACTACTGGATTTATATGGAAACAAGGACGAAATACGGATTTGGAAGTTTTAAAAACCTTGACCAGGGCGAATATGAAATCACAGAAATTAAGACTAAGCCTGCAGAAGTACAGGCATTTTGCTATTATCAAACCAGTCACAGAACCCTGCCATGTACAGCACAGAGGAATCCAGTCTGGTAAAGATACTCTTTTCTTTCAGGGAATTCCATTCGTAGAAACCGCCTGCCGGAATCAACAGCCGGTGATATAAGATCCCGTTTTGAAAAGAAGGTTTATCCAAAACAGTTTCTACCCTTGCACTGATGACCAGACCCTTGCTTTTTGACAGGGGATATCCCCATCTGCATATACCCAGTTCCAGTCCGTGTTCTGACTGTCCAATGACTGGTGCGACATCGGTCGGACGGATATCTCCTTGTGCCAGCCGGATCCTCCCATCTATGTTCTGTACCACTCTGGAAATATCTTCCGTCATACCGGGATCAATGTAATATCTGCTGCACATAGTTCTCTCCTATTTAAGAATTCATGTACTGACAGTACGTTAGACTTGGATGATTTTCCTTAGGGTACTATATTTTGATTTATCTCTGCAGTCAGATCCTAAGTACTGAAAAAAGGAGTCCAAATGACTCCTTTTTCTAATGCATATCAATTATTTTTAAAATATCGTATATCCGCCATCTACAGCCAAAGCCGCTCCATGGATGAAACTAGCTTCGTCTGATGCAAGGAATGCAATAGCCTGTGCTACTTCGATAGGTTCTCCAGGACGTTTTGCCGGACTCATTCCAATCTTCATTGTTACCGGATGCTGTGGAATTGCAAGCACACGTGCAATCATATCTGTTGCAATCGGTCCTGGAAGAACAGCATTTATACGCACTCCTGTACGTCCATGATCCAATGACATCTGACGGGTGAGTCCAAGAAGGCCATGTTTGGCAGAAGTGTAAGCAAGCCCTCCGCGGCCTGCTGCGGTTGCTGCCATGGAAGCTACATTGACGATGGTTCCAGCCCCTTGTTTTTCCATAATAGAGATTATTTTCTTGCAAAGAACAAATGGTGCTGTGAGATTTGTTGCAAGAACGGTGTTCCATTCATCCATTGTAATCTGATCCATATTGGCAGTTGTTCCGCCTACTCCTGCATTATTTACGAGAATGTCAATTTTTCCGTAGGTGTCCAGAGCTGTTTTAACCAGGTTATCAAGACTTTCATCAGATGTCACGTCTGTTTTACAGAAAATTGCTTCTCCTCCGGCTGCCTTGATTGCATTCACACAGCTTTCTCCCAGTTCTTCCTTTGTTCCAACAACTATGACTTTTGCTCCTTCTTTTGCAAAGAGTTCTGCGGTTGCTCTTCCGATTCCTCTTGTTGAACCAGTAATGATTGCTACTTTGTTTTCAAACTTCATGGCAATGCCCTCCTTATCTTCTTCCTGTTTCCATGAATGCTGTTCTGTCATACCGTGCGGTAAGCAGATACGGTGCCAGAACATCTGCGTCAATCTCTTCACATAAATTCAGTTTATGAACCATCAGATCATTTGAGGAATACGCACCTCCAATGACTGTTCTGATTGGAAGTTCTCCCCATGGATCATCAATGGACGATTGTAATTTAATCGCTGCAAAACCAGGCTCCCATGAATGGTAATTGTATTCACAGAGATTCTGAAGCAGAGCACCATTCTGGAAATGTGATTTTCCTTCTTTATCCGGTTCGCGGTCAAGGTGGAAGTAGAAACCACCGCCATATGTCTTTTTACCGGCTTCTGGGAACTGATACAGCATTCCGGTCATTGCGTTATTATATTCACCAATCTTGAGATCAATATTTACAAGTTCAGTACCACGACGGCAGACTTGAGCGGTCACATGATCATTGTTTCGACGGATTACAAATTCAGATCCCAGTTTCTTTGGAATTGATCCATTGTCACGTCCACACTGAACTGCCATTTCTGCACCAGTTCCCCCAAGTACAAGCCCTATTGGATATAATCCAAGCTGTGTTCCATATGTACAGTAAACACCAAGGATTGCTTCATAATAATCATCAGCAAAGGTAGGCTCCTTAACATGGCACACAGATACCGTAACTACAGGCACGGAAAATGGTTTTAACGGTGCAGGCAGAACCTTTGCAACCGCCGCAGGATCGGTAAGGTATGCAAGATATATTCCCTCCTGATTTTTCATAAGAGAGATCTTACCGAAATTAGGCATTTCCTCCGGAGCGGTGATAAAGCTTGGAGTTTTGACAGATGTCTTAAACAATTTTCTTGCTGCTTCAAAACCACTTCTGGATGCAGGAGCAATCGTACCGTCTTTCACAGCATTTCCGATAGCCTGAGCATGGATTCCTTTTTCTTTTAATTCTTCAACAAGATGGTTGTCCGGGCGGAAACCAAGTGAAAGAACAACAGCATCTGCAGCGACTTCCACATTTATCTTATCGTTCAATCTTTCAAGAACAACTCCATCTTTTTTGATCTCTTTAAGGGCATGTGCCATCATGAACTGGGCATTGTATTCTTTCAATCTTCCACATACATCTGCAACATTTGTATGATTTGCATTAGGAGCAACTTTGTCAAGCATATCCGCAAGTACAACAGTATTTCCTTCGTAACAGAGATATTCTGCTGTTTCAAGTCCCGTAACACCTGCTCCGATGATCATTACTTTTTTATTCTTCAGTCCGGCTTTTCCGGAAAGAATATCTTCGATTGTATATACATTTTCTCCAGTTATTCCGGGAATAGATCCTGGAATGACAGATTTAGAACCTGTTGCTACAAGCACCGCGTCCGGATTCATTTCTGCAATTTTATCCGCAGTCGCTTCCATATCAAGTTTTAATTCAACTCCAAGTTTCTCAAATTCAACATTATAATAATCAGCAATCCAGCCCATACGTTCTTTGAAAGGAGGCTTCTTTGCAAGGTTTATCGTACCTCCAAGCTCACTCTGGCGGTCAACCAGTGTTACCTTCATGCCGCGTTCAGCAAGTGTTTTAGCAGCGATCATACCACATGGACCGCCACCAACAACTACTACCTTATGTTCCTGAGTGTCATATTCTGCATTTCCATAAAGACGTTCGCGGCATGCACGTGGATTAACTGCACATTCCGCCGGAATACCCGCGCCCATCCATGCATTCAGGCTCTCAAAGCAGCGCAGACAATTGATACATTTACAAATTTCATTCTCTCTTCCTTCAAGTACCTTGAGTCCCCACTGTTCGTCTGCGAGCCAGCTTCTTCCCATGGAGACAAAATCAACAATACCTCCTTTCAAAAAGCTCTCAGCTACCTGTGGTTCACGTATGCAGGAAACTCCTATCACTGGAATAGAAACGTGATCTTTTACAGCCTTGATCAGATCTTTTCTCCAACCCTGGGGGAAGGAGATCGGCTCTACACATACACTTCCTGTTTCGTATAAACCAACAGACACATCAATAAAATCAATCCCGCATTTCTCAAGCGCCATTGCAATCTTAACTCCATCCTGGATATGGATATAATCCTCTGTTACTCCTGTCTTATCCAGAAATTCTTCCACGCTTAAACGGACACCGATTGGAAAGTCTGGTCCACACTGTACGCGGATTCCATTTATGATCTCAGTGATCATACGAAGCCTGTTTTCAAAGGAACCACCATACTCATCTTCGCGTTTATTTGTGTAAGGGGAAAGAAACTGTTGTAATAGATACCCATGAGCCGCATGAAGCTCTACTCCATCGCAACCCGCTTTTTTTACTCGTACAGCACCTGAGATAAACTGTTGGATCAAAGCTTTTACTTCTTCTGTTGAAAGAGCCCTTGTTTCCTGCTGAAGATATTTGCACGGTATTGCTGAAGCAGATACTACCGGGCCGCCTGTAAGAGCAGTTACTGTTTCACGTCCAGGGTGATGCAGCTGGATGAATATCTTTGTCCCATATTTATGTACTGTTTCTGCAAGCTTTGCAAGACCTTCGATATGTCTGTCTTTTGAAACAGACAGCTGACGCATCATCCCTGCACCATGCAGATCGTTTACCCTTGCAATCTCCGGAATAATAAGCGCTGCGCCACCAATTGCACGTGCCTTATAGAATGCAATCATGTCTTCCGATGGAGACCCATCCATCTCCGCCAGGCTTGTACCCATCGGTGACATTACAAGTCGGTTTTTAAGTGTAATATTTCCAATTTTTCCCTGTTTAAAAATTTCCTGATACATGTACACCCTCCTTTACTTGTGTCCCTTGATTATTATGGCTTAAAAATAACATTTTCTTTGTTAAAAAAGCAACGGCATAAATATAAAAAAGACATTGTGTATTTATGCACAATGCACTATAATTAATAATAATCAGCAAAACACTGTGCATTATGCACAAAGAATTGTAAAGAGGAGTATGAAAATGCTGTTTTCCGATCTTATTGATTATTTAAAAAATGAAAAAAATTTTAACATAATACTAAATTGTTCTACTGATCTTCATGAAATACGAGATGTAGAGCTGCTGGATGGCACTCAAACAAGATACGCCACAGATATTGTCTATTTTGGTTATCCCAATGTTTTGTCTCCTGATATGCAGCCTTCTCAATGTATCCTTGTTCGTGGAGAAAACTATCTTTTTCCTTATTCCTGTACGGATCGTGCAACAGTACAGGCAAAAGAGCTTTTTGCAGTTTTTAATGCAGCAAAACAGTTTCTTCAGACACATGAACAGGTTAGTTTATATGAAGAACTGGTTCAAAAAGGCCACTCTTCCCATAGCCTGGATGAAGTGATTAACTCTGCATCCATCAAATTAGGATATTCCTTGGTATTTTGTGACAAGAAATTCCGTATCCTGTCATATTCTACATCAATTCCGGTTACGGATAAATTATGGAAAAAGAATATTGAACGTGGATATTGTACATACGATTTCATTAAAAATGTAATGTCATTGGAAGCTGTCCAGGGGGCTTCAGCCAGCATTGAGGCTGTTGAAGTATCTTGCCCGGAATCACCATATCGTAAATGTAGTTCGAAAGTGTTTTTAAACGGTGTTCAGGTTGGTTTTGTTCTGATGATAGAAAACAATATCCCTTTTACCGCAGAACACTTAGCAGCTATGAGTGATGTAAGCCGGGCAATCAGCTCTGTAGTTGGACATTATCATCCTGAACTGTTTCAGTACACCAGTGCGGACCAGCAGCTTCTTGAAGCCCTGCTGATTGGAACTCCGGCTGATATATTGGCAGATTCCATTTCTCATCTTCGAGTATCTGATGCAATGTATGCACTTTGTATCCAACCGAAGACATTTTTGAAGGAAAATAAATTAAAGCAGCAGCTTTATCCTGTGATCCGACATATCTTTCCGGAAGCATATATGACTGTCCACGACAATGCACTAGTCCTTCTTGTACCAGATCAGAGTTCTGTTATATTTGTAGATACTCAAAAAATAATGCTTAAAACGATGGCAGAGTATCATCTGGATGTAGGAATCTCCCTGGTTTTTTCAAAAATGGATGAATTTTACAGAGCTTATCAGCAGGCGCGGACAGTTCTTGAATGGAATCACAGAATCCCTGATAACCTTAAGAAGGAAATATCATGGGATCAAAGGTATCCGATGGAGCATCAAATTCATCGGTATTCTGAAATTGAGTTCTACGAAATGATGAACAAGATCAAAGAACCAGAAAAACTTGCAGATTATATCCACCCTGCCCTTTACAGACTGAATAAATATGACCAGAGAACGGGAAATGAACTTTACCATACACTTGAGGTATATCTACAGTGTTTCCATAACAATAAGGAAACAGCTAACATTTTGTGTATTCACAGGAATTCGCTGGCTTATCGAATGGAAAAAATCATTGAAATAGGTAAAGCCGATTTAAACGATCCCATGACAGAGTTTCTGTTGAGAATGTCTTTTAAGCTTGTGGAATATTTGAAGATAAGAGACCTCGATCTCCCCTGATATTTAAAATTGTAGCTTTTCATAACATTATAACGAAATGCTGTAATTCTCTCTGAATTGTCAGTGATGCCATAGTAATGGAGATAACCAGTCAGTATCTCATTAAGCTTCTCTCTGTTGACTGTGAGTTTCAGCTTCTCTTCAAGATATTTCGTACTGCTTTCCAGAAGTCTCTCCGATGCCCGTTTGCTCTTCGCAATTGAAGCAGGGGACTTACTTGATTTGGTTAAAAAGGCATATGTCAAAAATGTTATTGACATATGCCCTTTATAGAACTATTATATTATAACAAGAAAGGAGCAGTTTATGCCAAGACCAATAAAATGCAGAAAAGTCTGCCATTTTCCCAATGTTTTAGAATTTCTTCCGGCAGATGATACGGAGAAAAAAGCCCCCATTATTCTGACGGTAGATGAGTATGAAACAATTCGTCTTTTGGACAAGAAAGGTTACAGTCAGGAGCAGTGTGCAGTATCTATGCAGATCGCAAGAACAACAGTTCAACGAATTTACGAGATTGCCAGGAAGAAAATAGCAGATGCACTTATTGATGGACATCCGCTTAGAATTGAGGGCGGGGATTTCAGAATCTGCGATGGTCAAAGTAGCGACTGCAACCTTGGAGGATGTTACAAGCAGGAGCTTTATCAAAAATATGCAGTGGAAAAAGGAGAAGGTATTATGAGAATAGCAGTAACATATGAAAACGGACAGATTTTCCAGCACTTTGGACACACAGAAACATTTAAGATTTATGATGTAGAAGAAGGGAAAGTGGTACATTCAGAGGTAGTAGATACCAACGGAAGCGGACATGGCGCATTGGCAGGAGTTCTTAATGCATTGAATGCAGATGTTTTGATCTGTGGCGGAATCGGAGGGGGCGCACAGACAGCTTTAGCGGCAGCCGGTATTAAGCTTTTCGGAGGAGTTTCCGGAGATGCAGATGAAGCGGTAGAAGCCTTTATCAATGAAACACTTGCGTATAATCCAAATGTGAAGTGTTCTCATCACGAGCACAACCACGGGGAAGGACATACATGTGGCGAGCATGGATGCGTAAGCCATAGCTGTCATTAAGAAGAATGGTTCGCCTAAGAGCGGCTACTGGGAGATTGTAGATAAATATCTATACTTTATAGGGCCGTACTTCATAGGGTCGAACCATGACATTCTTTACTAACAGTAAAAAATATGCCAAAAAGATTAAGAAGGCAGAGAAATGTGTGGTATATGAAAATACAGTCAGAGAACTGTTTAGCTGTGAGCAGTTCAAAAAAGGTGCAGAAGCAAAAGGACATCAGGTGAACATGGTACAGAGCCTGCGACGGCTGTATGAGAAATGGCGGTACCTGTGTATTAAAAGATGACATGGCTGAAATACTCGGAATGTTTCGGAAAGCAGATGTACTTGTACTGGCTACTCCGGTTTATTTTTATGGAATCAGTGCCCAGATGAAGACCTTTATTGACCGCACTTATCCTATCTGGCAGCATCTTGGTAAAAAAGAAGTTTACTATATTATATCGGCTAGTCTGGGCGAGGACATCATTGAAAGACCGCTTGGTGATCTGGATGGTTTTGTAGAACATCTGGAAGAATACAAGATTGCAGGAAAGATATATGCAGCAAACGTGATGGATGCCGGATTAGTCAGAAATCAAAGTGTTTTCAAAAAAGCCTATGATATGGGATATTCCGTTCAAAATGCTGAGAAATTGAGAGTTGGCGAATAAAGCTTATAAAAAACAAAGGGATAATTATAGATGTCATAAAAGCAAAAAAATTCAAGTAGTTATTTTTGCCCCGGAATCCGTTAGCTGGCAGTAGATAAGCAAATTAGTTTCTTATCACTGTTAAGCCAAGGATTCCGGGGATTTTTTGTTTTCTACGTTCCCTTGTTATTTATGCTGCTGACACACCATTTTCACCTGTGCGTGTCCTGTTTTCTACGCCGGAACGGCGGATTCCTGCAAAGATGGAGCCTGCAATATTATGCCATACACTGAAAATAGCACCTGGAAGAGTTGCCAGTGGATTGGCTACAAAGTTAGCTGCTGCCAGAGAAACTGCCAGTCCGCTGTTTTGCATGCCCACTTCAATAGCTATAGCTGTTGCCCGTGTATATTCTACATGGAAAATTTTTGCTGCAAGGAGCCCAAGCATCATACCACAGAAATTGTGGATCGCAACAACGCCAAGGACCAGAACTCCGCAGCTTAAGATTTTCTCTGCATTAATTGCCACGATTCCGCCAATGATCATAACAATGGCTACAACAGAGATCAATGGCATAACATCTGAAACTTTATCTACATGATCTCCTGCAAGTGTACGGAGAAGGATTCCAAGAAGTACAGGAACCAGAATTACTTTTACAACAGAAAGTACCATTGCCCAGAAGGATACTTCCACCCAGGCACCTGCCAGAATGTACACAAGAAATGGAGTCATAACAGGAGCAGCCAGAGTGGAAACGATGGTCATTCCTACTGAAAGTGCAACATCACCGCCTGCAATATAGGTGATCACATTGCTGGCTGTTCCACCAGGACAGCATCCCACAAGAATCACACCCAGAGCCAGATCTGCGGGAAGATTCATAACTTTACACAATACCCAGGCTACGACTGGCATGATCGTATACTGTGCAACTGCGCCAATGATCACTTCCTTTGGTCTGGAAAAAATTGCCCGGAAGTCTTCCAGACGTATGGTCAGTCCCATACCAAACATGATCACGCCCAGAAAAACAGATGTATAATTTGTCATCCATGCAAATCCATCCCTCCAGAAAAAGGCAAGGCATGAAAAGGCAATGATGATGATTCCAATATATCTGGATGCAAAACTGCTGATTTTTCCTATTTTCTTTAAAATATTTTCCATATATTATACCTCGTAGCTGAAGTTATCGATCAGTCTTGTTTTGCCAATATAGACAGCCATTGCTACGAGAACATTATGATCAGCTTTTTCCACAGGCTGCATGGTAAGTGCATCTACCATGGAAACGTAATCGATTTTTGCCAGAGGCTCTGCCTCGATCACTGCACGCATTTTGCCGAGAAGTTCTTCTGCGGAAATGCCTGCGTGAATGATTTCCTGTCCGAGTTTTACGGATCTGGACAGACAGAGAGCAGCCTTTCTCTCTTCATCGCTTAAATATGTATTTCTGGAGGATTTTGCCAGTCCGTCCTCTTCACGGACAATCGGGCAGCCTACGATTTCTATATCAAAATTCAGATCCTGGACCATTTTGCGGATGATGGCCAGCTGCTGAGCATCCTTCTGTCCGAAATATGCTCTGTCCGGGGCTACAATATGGAACAGCTTGGTTACAACTGTGCACACACCTTTGAAATGGATAGGACGTGTTTTTCCACAAAGTGTCTCAGATAATGTATCGATACTTACAAATGCATGGGGATCATGATACATTTCAGAAGGTTCAGGGCAGAAGATCAGGTCTGTGCCAAGACTTTCACAGAGTTTGCTGTCGCGTTCGAAATCTCTTGGATATGCCTCAAGATCCTCTGTCGGACCAAACTGTGTTGGATTGACAAAGTCAGACACAACTACAATGTCGTTCTGTTCTCTGCATTTTTTGATCAGACTTGCATGTCCCTCATGAAGAAATCCCATTGTTGGAACAAGACCTATAGTTTTACCTTCTTTTTTCCATGCTTTGATCTGTTTTCTTGTTTCTTCTACTGTTTTTGTTACCTGCATTGTTATCTCCTCTTTCTCGGTCAATGGACCGGTATCATAGTTTTTGAGATAGCCTCTTTTCTGAATTCACTTTCATCTTATGATAGCCTCTAATCTGATATCAACGTTTTCAGGCCATGTCTTTCAGCAGACCATGTTTCTCATAATTGGTCACTCTGCTGATCTTATTCTCTTCATCTACAAATACAACTGCAGGCTTATGAGTGCGTGCCTCTTCAGGCTCATATCCTGCGTAAGCCATGATGATAATCTTGTCACCTGTGCTTACACATCTTGCTGCTGCTCCGTTCAGACAGATCATACCGCTTCCGCGTTTTCCGCAGATTGTGTATGTCTCGAATCGACTGCCATTGTTCACATCTACAATCTGAACTTTCTCATATTCCAGTATTCCGGCAGCTTCCAGCAGTTCTTCATCCACAGTAATGCTTCCCACATAATCCAGTTCAGCCTGGATAACAGTTGCTCTGTGGATTTTTCCTTTTAACATTTCTATTGTCATCTTATATAGTCCTTTCCTGCGGGAAAAATCAGAGTCAAGCAGCACCATAAAAAGGAAATATACCTTTATGATCTGCAAAAAAAGCGCATCAGGATACACTTTGACCCTGAAACGCTTCTGATTGATTCCCTGTATATTGAGTCCTGTTTCTGATACATAAAATATGTTTTACTATTCCATAGATTATTGGAAATCTGATTTTTTGTATCATAAATACCGGCTCGTATCTTTTAAAATTACATACATCCCTCCGTTCCCGTTTCCGGATTCCGGCTGGCTGCTTTTATATAAGATTCCAGTGATTTCAGCCAGAGTATAGTTTTGAGTCCAAATACTATCTCTGAGTGGTATTATTACATCTGGTCAGTTATTTGTCAATAAATTGTTTATTTACTGGTTACTGTTCACTCCGCGTCCAGTAATACACTGCGAAATACAATAAATATGAATCTCCTTGTGCAAAGCCCAAGGAGTATCGTTTGCTTCGCAGACTTAATTTATGCTAATCACATAAGGAACCAAAAAATCACTCATCTGACAAACAATCAGACGGATAGCCTCATCCAACCGTACCTTCCCGGGAGTTATTTCCAATTCGTTCATATGTGCAAAGAAATTTTTCCGAAAGACTTCATACGGCATCAATAACTCTGCCGCAAACAGGTTTGTAATCTGAATGTCAGAAACTAAACAGCTATTACCATAAAAATAAAAAGTTTCTCTTTATGATACAGCTCTCCGAACACTGAAAGAAAAATCTGTCGGAAATAAGCTGCCTTCCACGAAATCCCTCTATGCTGAAAAAGACCGACTTATTGAATTGCGAAATATGCAACGGGAAGATTTTTCTAACCGCCGGAATTATGAACGGGAGTTTCGTACCGTGTCTGCCAATATTGATATGATCCTTGGGAAGAGCTACGAACAGGAACAGCAGATTGAGAAAGAACAGAATTTATAAATTTCCTGTTTTCATGCTTTCTAAAAAGAGGTATTATATAAAAAAACGCAGGAGGTATATTCAAATGAAAGCACATAAATATTGGTCACTTGGTGCATTGGCAGCCATGATTGGAACCTTTTATACCGGCTATAAAAACATGAAAACTGCTCACAAATATTTTGCTTGCAGCTCTCTTCTCTGCATGATTATGGCTATCTACTCCGGTCATAAAATGATTTCTGGTAAATCCAGAAAAAAGAAAAATTCTGTTTCTAAAGAATCTGCAGAATAATCAAAACTAAAGAAATGTTTACATAGGATTGCCTGATGGAATAAATATTTTCCATCAGGCAATCTTGCTATTTTACATCTTTTTTCAATCTGTCGTATAATATATGTAATCCTGTAATCCCATCAAATGAAAACAGTCCTTCTTATCAAACGTTATTATAAGTTTAACCGCAACATTTTTTCTTCCCAGAACAATTTCATACTCTGTTGATTGTTGATAAGAGAGGAATAAATGATGATACACAATCAACAACTGTTCTCATCTATATTTTCCGCAACTCCCTTTATTTTCATAATAAAATTAAGAAAGGCCCTGCACTTGGCAGAGCCTCCCAGCATTTTCTTTTGAGAGCTTTTGCTCCCTAGCCAGATTGTGGTAAATGCTAAACCCTTATAAAGCTGGTAAGGCACTGCCTCCTGGCACAACACCTTACTTCAACGCTTGACAGACACTCCTGTTGCCTGTTGTTAATATTATATTAACTTGCCACCATGAATATGTCAATTACTTTTCTACTATAATTTACACTATAATTTTATAGCTGTTTGTATGAATATAGATTCTCTAACAATTTCCATATTTCATTCTCCATTTTCATACTATTATTCTGCTCTTATTTATGTCTTTTTCTGCAATATGTTCTTCGAAAGCTACTATACCCTCAATTTCAAAATTGAATTCCAACTGTGAACTCGGAACATAATAAAAATGTTCCATAATAAATTTCACAAATTTCATCGGTGATATTGGACGATCTACAGGAATTCTACAATTTTTATATCCCCCTAAAGTAATATGTGAATATGGATGATGCAGTTCGCTCTCCTCCGGATCTCGATTGTAATCAGCTCGAATAATCACAGGCAATACAGATTTATTTAAAATATCTCCGTAAATATAGTCAACATCGTATAATTCCGGATCATTCTGATAAAGTTCATACGACGGTGATGGATAATACCCCAATCTGTGCGAAATCAATTCTTTTCCCGTTCTATTAAAGCGATACATCAACTGTATGATACCGCCATCTGGCAATTTAACATTATAATTATGATTTTTTTCTATTTCATCATAAATTGTACTGTAATCCATATTCCTTAAATATAACGAAATATTTTGATATTTTTCCCATACAATATCCATTTGTTGAATTACAGGATAGTTATATTCTTCTGCCAGTCCACATCTGATCAATTCCCTTGTAACTTTCTTTAACTCTCGAAATACTTTTTCTTGTTCTTTCAATTATACAGCACATCCTTTAAGCGATTCACAGTATCTTCATCTAAATCTTCTTTTCGAATTTCTCCATTTGCAAGTTTACTGGTAATATCCGCCAGATTAGAATTGCTTTTTCTGATATCTCTTAATTCATTTTGAGTCATGTCTCTATGAATAATTCTCATATTCTTTCGTTGTGATTTGTCCGGGTACGTGAACTCTAATTGAAAATTCCTTTCCTTAACGCTGTTAAACTCCTGTATTAACAGATCCATATCATCTCCGATTCCGCTAACCCGTACCCATGCCTTCGATCTTGTCATAGCAGTAAATATAATATTTCGTTTTCTTGATAAGTTGATGCCTCTTGCGCAAAGATCCGCATTTATCAGATAAACAATTGCTGCTTCATTTCCTTTTGCTCTGTAAATCTGAGAGATTGCAATAGAATCCTCCTGAAAAAAATCATCTGGTGTTGTCTGTACCCCAACAATATGCGATTTAATTCCCTTTTCCATTAATTTAACACGGATATGTGACACGTAACTCTTCGTAATTTTGGGATCAGGGTGAATGATCATAATGTCCTGATATCTTAATTCTTCATCATGCAGATTTTTTTCGATATCTTCAACTATCCAATCCGCTTCCTGTACATTATTTTCAAATCTTCTAAATTGTATAAGATCGTCAATTGACGAATGATCCTCTAAAAATGCAGGACTTGTTTCTTCTGTTCTATATAGCGTTACAAATTCTCCATCTCTGATCACACCTTCTTTCACTGTATATCCAATATCTTCCCATAACTGTTTATCTTCAAATAATTGAACTAACGATGTTTCCTCCCGTGCCTCTTTTTTTCTGTAAATTCCAAATCCCAGGCTGTGTGCTGTAATAAGAACTGGTCTTGAATTACGATAACATTTTGATAAGACAATATCCTCCGCCTTACCATTACTGTTATCAAGCACTACATTCGGCCGTCCATTACTGTATCCAAAAATGTCTTCCGGAGATTCAACGTTTTTGTTATCCAGGCTTTGGAGTTCATCATATGCATATACAAGCATACGGCTTTCATGTGGGAGTGACATATAACACATCTGAAGAAAATATTTTGAAAAATCCTGTGCTTCGTCTACTAAAATCACATCATACAATGGCTGGGGATTCGTTACTGATTCTACGGCTTCTTCACATACTCTGTCAAAAGCAGATGAATTTCTTCCATATTTCTGGCACGCATCCATATAATCATAACAAACTAGATTATTTGCCTTACAAAAATTGAAATACAGACCTTATGAATTTTTACTTCCCCATGCATGAATTATTTTAATTCTGCTCCAATCAGGTTCCTCATTTGTATTTTCAACAATAAAGTTTGTGATCAGTTGAATAAATTGACCCTTTAATGCCCGGCTGTTAAATGTAACTGCTATCATCTTATTTTCATACATAGTATACAGATATGCTACCTTTAATGCCAGAACAATTGTTTTTCCCGATCCTGCCAGACCCCGGATTCGTTGAACACCTTCTACCGTTTCAATGACTGCCTTACTTTGATACTTGTCCAGGCAGGAAATCTGGTCTTCAATTGCTTTTAATTTTGATCCCCTTGACGAAGCCTTCTGAAGATTTTTTCTGCCACCTCTTTTTTTCAGTTGTGAAATCATCTGAATCGCTTCCAGTAATTTCTTATAATATTCTTCGCCCTGTTTCCATTCCAGACTTTCTAAATATTCCTTTACTTCTTCTATTGATGTACAAATTTCATCACTCTTCGTTTTATAAAGGGGTGCATAAGACAGTACATTAATCGGCACTTGTAAAACTCGTCTTTTTGACAGATATCCATATCTTTTCAGCTTGGCTTCCATATTATTATATAGTTCATCCAATAACTGAATTTTATCTTCCATATTTTCTTCTGCTAATGTTTCCAGATCAAAAAGCACAATACCCGTCTGTTCGCTCACTAACAATGCATCAACTTTAATTTTTCCATCAATTCCCCCTAAAACAGGGTAGCCCAAATAAAAATATCCGTCTAATCCCATTGTTTCCAAAAGATTTATAATTTCATTTGCAAGCACCTGTTTAGATGTAACTCCATTTACAATTGTAAGCATCTTATCACCCTTTACTTTTAATATGTCATGTTTTTCTGAATATCATTTCTATCATATTGTCACACAGGGAAATTAAATAACCGAACGGTTAACGATTTTTCTCAGATATATGTCTTAATATAGCAGATATACTACCGATTGTCAATCATTGACAAGACATTTCTTCATCTCTTTCTCCATCGTGCATACTAACAATATCTGTCTTATCCACATATATTCTGGAATTCAGAGCAAACTGAAATGCACTATTGTCTGGATTCACAAATCTTCCCATGCTTTATTCTTTTTTATTTTTCCCTCATGGAATCAGATTCCAATGTGCACGTATTTATCTTTTGAAACACTATTGTTTTATTTTTCCCACCCGTTCTCTTTACCAATTCATCCTGCCCTATAATTTTTATCAGATTGATAATCTTCTTTTTATAATCCTCTTTATCAGTGTAAAAAATTATTATCTTAACATTTTCGTTTAAAATAAATTTTTTTAATATATCCTTATCCGTAATATCTAATGAATGTCCAAATATAAAAACTTTATGGTACTTAACTACTCTGTGATGCTTTTTAACTATTCCATTCTCTTTAACGATTGCTGATATTTCATATATTTTTTTCTCAGACTGAATTTCCTCAAGCCAGCCTTCATATAACCCCCCTGTTTCCTTATGTATTCTTTGAAAAAATTTCTTAAATTCTATAAATTCGAGGTCTTTATCTCTCGCATCTCCTTCCAGATATTCATCAATTCCAAGCACCATATTTGTAGATTGGATATCATTCCTTAAATCAGCTTTTCCATGCACATAATCAAACTCCAAAAACGGATGTTCTCCGTATATCCTCTGATATGCACATGTATAGTTGAACGATAAAATTTTGTCCAAATATGGCAAGTTTTTTATATCTGACAGTCCATTTCCCAGCATAAAATTGCTAATATAATCTGAGAGATAAATTTCAAGTGCACGTGTAAGTTTATTCAGATCTTCCAGAAGTTTCTGTTTCCAAAAGTCAATTTCTTCTTTTTTCCAGACATGGGTCGCCATTCCTGATGAACTATCCATCTTTTCCACAAATAGTGCAAGAACGTTTAATTGCCTTTGTGAAAGCACCGTTCCTACGCCTCCCTTTTGTATGGTCTCTTGTATATCCCTGCTTACACTGTTGAATGTCTGTATAATCAGGGAAATTTCACTTTCAAAGTCAATCCACCCGTCTTTCCCTTTTTGCTCTCTGCTTTTATACACCTCTGAAAAATATTTAATCCATGCATTATCCTTGCACAAATCACTTAACTCATGAATTGTTTTTCTTGATTGATCATATAAATACTGATCAAATTCAGAATCTTGTTTGCTATTAAATAGGTCTGTAAAATACTTATAGCAATGGATATCCTCTCCCGCAATCAGTTCTAATCTTGAACTTTCTTGTGCCTTATGCTTGTAAAAAAAATCTATAAACTTCAAAAAATCCGCATATTTCGTGGGCAAACCATGTGCCAAATCAAATCCATTTCCTATTATTAAAATATTCATCCTTTGTCCTTTACTGGGTATGGATTTCTCCTTCCTCTTTTCTCTCTCATTTACATAATGACATAATCCAATTACATTCTGTTCATTAATCTTTTATTGGCAGTCGTATACCAAAAACATATACAAATTTTTATTTATCACTAAGTAATTAGCTATTTCTGCATACAGCCTTTTTAATTCTTCACAGACTTCATCTGGTATTTTCCCTCGTTCAAGCTTTATCATCTGCTTCAATCATCTCCATATCCAATTTTAAAATCTTGCTTTCATGGCTGCCTGGACTCACCATTTCTTTTAATTCTTTATAAAGTGTTTTGGCTTTTTCATAGTTCTCATCATCCATAGCAGATGAAAATTCTTCCAGATACTGATTAAAAATAGCGGTTTTAGGTTCTACACCCATCTTGTGTTCCTGAATAGCTTCTATACTCCAACCTTTATAGCTGCCTTCTTCTCCTGCGTACTGCATCGTTTTAATATCAAATAACTCTTCTGCATTTAATGACTGAATAACAAATGGTGAATGCGTTGATACAATAAACTGGCAATTAGGAAATGTCCTCTTTAAATCATCAACTATTTCTTTCTGCCACTTTGGGTGTAAATGCAAATCTAGTTCATCTATCAAAATAACAGCATCTTCCTCTAATGGATTTTGAGAATCCGGATTCGCCATGGACAATCTTTTTGCAATATCTGCAATAACTGATAAGACTGCTTTATACCCTCCGCTTAACTGATCAATCTGAAGATCTACCCCATCTGCATTCGTCATCACCATTCTGGCCGGTGCCAACTCGATTCTTAAATTGGAATAGCCCTTTATCATTCTTTCCAGAGCTGTTCTGACACAATTTAATTTAGGATTTTTATATTCTGGATTCTCTCGGAGTCCCCGAAGTTCAATATCTTCTTCTGTCTTAAACCAATCATAAAAATCTCTAAAATAATTAACGTTATCAAAACAATTTCTGAGTGCATCTGTTACCTGAAAGTTTTTTATATGACCTCTCTGTGGCACTTCTCGTATAATCCTATCTGTTCCATAGTAAAGAATTAACGGCAACTTTCTCTCTTCAACACATTGAGAATATTTTGCCTTTAATTCTTTTAAAGACTTGACATCTTCAACTTTTACATCTCCATTATTTTCAAACGGCTGCTGTGATGAAAGTCTACGTCTATTTGTCCAGACATATTTTTCACCATCCAATGTTATCCCCAATGTAACTGTTGTGCCATTGGCTCCATTTCTTATATCCTTATTTGCCAGATCACATTCTTTCATTGCTTCTACATTAATTGTTCTCAATACCGGTACAAATCCTTTTGTGATTCCCTCCAGGATTGTTGTCTTTCCGCTAGCATTATCACCAATCAACGCAACAAAATTCTTATTTTTAAACCTGATTCTTTGTTTTTGAATACCTCTAAAATTCGTTAATTCTATAAAATCGACCTTCACTGTGCAAATTCTGCTCGAACGGTACGCCTATTCTGAAATCGGCGGTACATTCATTCTGATTTAGCGGTACGCGTTTTCTGCTCAAAGCGGTACGTTTTTCCTTTATTATTGTGATGTAACTATTATTCATCACAGTGCAAAGGAGAAACTATTATGCACGACTACAATACTATTCTTGGAGTCATAGAACTTCGGCTCAGTAAAGTCAGTTATGACTCTGTACAAAAACGTTACCGGATCGAACGGAGCGGGATTGCATTAATCATGAACCGCTACAAAGATTCAGGCTTATCATTGGATAATCTTCGGCAAATGCCAGCCTCAAAGGTGGTTGATCTCATCTATCCAAAAGAAAACCTTCGACATAAGGATATCCAACTGCCTGATTTTGAAAAAATACATGAGCAGATGATCCAAATGGGAAAACATGCTGACTTGAGTTTTCTATGGATTGATTATAAAAAAGAGCATCCTAACGGTTACTAGCTTGCTCAGTTTTATAAGCTGTATCGTGATTTTATGGTAGATACTTATGGTACTTCAAAAACATCTATGCCTGTGGAACGGATCCCTGGTGAAAAGATGTATATTGACTGGGTAGGCGACCAGCCGGAACTGCTATTGGACACAACAACTGGCGAACTTCGGAAAGTTCACATTTTTACAACTACACTTGGTTTTAGCAGTCTTGTTTATGCAGAGATCTTTCCGGATGAAAAACTTCCACATTTTATTACCGGTACAGTACATGCACTGTCTTATTATGGGGCAGTTCCTAAATATCTTGTCCCGGACAATCTAAGAACAGCTGTTACCAGGCATAGTAAAGATAAACTTGTGCTGCAGTCAGCTTTTTCAGATCTGGAAACTTTTTATGATACGATCGTTCTGCCGCCGCCACCAAGGAAACCGAAAGGCAAACCAACAGTTGAAAATCATGTGCGTTTCTTGGAGACGCATCTGGTAGAAGAGTTAAAGAAAGATACTTATATCTCTCTGGAAGCTCTGAATGCTGCGGTCAAAAAGATCGTAGCGGACATCAACCAGTCCTTTCCAGAAAAAATCTGACATTCGGAAATCCCGCATGAATGGATTTGAAAAGTACGACAAACCGCGTATGAACCAGCTTCCAGGCGAAAGTTACACACTTTGTGATTATAAATACTTTCTTAAAGTTCCAGATAATTACCACCTTGAGTATGATGCCCACTACTATTCTGTATTGTATACCAATAAAGGGAAGCCTGCAATTCTTAAGGCTACAATGACGGAGATACGGATCTGTGATGAGTATAACCGGCTGATCTGCCGCCATCCAAGATCTTACCGTGATTTTCCTCTTTACATTACAGATGACAATCACATGCCTCCAGAACACCTGTATTACAAAGAAGTGAATGCACATGACGGAGCTTATTACAGACGATGGGCATCTGTTTATGGAGAATCTATGGTAACTCTTATTGACAGGATACTCCGCAGTTCCAAGCATGAGGAACAGGCATACAACAGCTGTGCCGGTGTACTCCATTCCTGTAAAGATGTTCCTCACAGACTGATTCAGGAGGCTGCTGAGAAATGCGTAGAAGCCAATGCTTGCAAGTATTCCTATTTCAAGAAAGTACTTAGCATGGTTCAGAATAATCATTCCAGCAGCGCTATAAACGGAACCGGAAAACTTCCTTCCCATACAAACATCCGTGGAAAGGAGGCATACAAATGAGTTCATCCCATGACATTACATTAACACCTCAGGAACAGGCTCTGATCATGCGTCTGAAGAGTTTCCGTGTTCCAGAAATGGCACATATCCTGGAAGAACAGTTGAAAGATCCCAATGCAGATCTGAACACTTTTATGGAACGCATGGCATCAATGGTTGATGCAGAGTGGCAGGCACGGGCAGATAAACGCTTTAATCGTCTGATGAAAGAAGCGCATCTGCGATACCCGGCGGCGGATCTGGACGATACTATTTACCGTCCAGAACGTCAGCTTGATACCCAGACAATAGAGCGACTGAGTACCTGCCATTGGATAGAGGAAGGAAAGAATCTCATTGTAACAGGTGGTCTTATGTCAAGAAAAAGTACAAATTAAATACAACCAATTTTCTCTTTTTATGTAATTGTTAACTTGCTAAGCTTGTTACAGTCGTTTCCAGATTTTTTAGATATTGTTCCTCATATTCATTTGGAGATAAATATCCACAATGACTATGAATACGGACGGTGTTGTAGAACGTCTCGATATATTCAAAAATCAATTTATATGCATGAGTATAATTGAAAATTTTGAAACGATTAATCCACTCTCGTTTTAAAAGGGCATGGAACGATTCTATGCAAGCATTGTCCCAAGGATAAGCCTTCTTGGAATAGCTGTGAATCATTCCTTCCGTTGCCTTGTGAAATGCTTCTGATACATATTGACATCCTCTGTCACAATGAAAAATAAGCGGATTTTCAATATGTCTGGACTGTTTTGCCTTTTCAATACATTTTACTACATGAGATGCCTCCAGCGTCTCACTTAGTACCCAGGAAATGATTTTTCTGGAATATAGATCCATAATACTGGTAAGATATACAAATCCTTCATATGTCCAAATATAAGTGATATCTGAGCACCATACAGCATCTGGATGTTCTGGATTAAATTTTTCGTTCAAAATATTTTTTAGTTTCTGGCTTAGATCAGAATCAATGGTTGTTTGAGTATACGGTTTGATCCATTGCGCTTTTATTCCCATTTGACGCATATAATTTCCCACTGTTTTTTCAGTAATAGTTTCTCCGGATTTCCGCAATTCAGCTGCAATTTTAGGAGCACCATAGTTTTGATGTGAATCATCATAAATCTTTTGGATTTTTTCTTTTAAAACAGTTCGACGAATAGACGTGTCCGAAGGAACCCGCTTCTTCCATGCATTATAACCAGATCGTGAAACGTCCAATTTTTTCAGTATCCCGCTGACAGAAACTTGACGTTTCACAGGCAGGTTGTTAATTTCTTCTACATATTTAGATGTAGCAGCGTAAAGAGTTTTTGTCATTTTCCCAGAATACCGATTGCTTTTTTTAACACTTCAAGTGCATCCTTTGTATCGCGTAATTCTCGTTGCAGACGTGCGATTTCTTTTGCTTCATCACTTGCGTAATTGCCTGAACCACGAGTAGGAACAGTTCCTTCATGTTCCTTTGCTGATTTCATCCAAGTCTTTAGTGCTGATTCACTAATTCCAAGATTTTCAGCACACTTACGAAGCGCAATCTCAGGATGCTCCAACCGATATCTTACTGCATCTTCCTTAAACTCTTGTGAATACCTTGTACCTCTTGCCATAACCATTCTCCTCTCTTGATCTATGACTATCATATAATATTTATTGAAAATGGTCATGTTTATTTTGTACTATTTATATTCTAACATCAAGGATCTTCCGCCAGTGGAAAAACTTATCTAATCAATGCTTTTTGTGTAACTGCAATGAAGCAGTCTAAGAGTGTAAAGTATATAAAAGCGAACACTCTTATGAGCGAAATGGAACAGGCACGTATCAAATCCACAAATCTGGATTACCTGAATAAGCTGACCAAGCTGGATCTTCTTGTGATCGATGATTTTGGCCTTATGGATCTCGATCTTGATAAATGCCGGGATCTTTTTGAAGTCCTTGACACCAGGGATGGAAGGAAATCAACTGTAGTCATCTCACAGTTTCCAGTCAGTACATGGTTTGATATGTTTGCCGATAACACCTACGCCGATGCGTGTCTTACACGAATCACGGATAAGCACCATACGTATCGTCTGGAGATGAACGGTATAAATATGCGTGAAACAGAATGATGTAATCTAGCGGTACTTCGTACCGTTAAAAATGGAATAGCCGTTCCGCAGTAGCGGAACTGGCGTTCCGTTTAAGCGTAATTTGCATTCACTGCGTCACCTTCTTTGTCTAATATATATTGATTATATCTTACCCTTTGCCTACCTGCAAGGTTTTACTATTCTTATCTAAGGTTTTCATTCGACACATTCACTAATAGTTGTGTATATTTTTTCAGATTCGTTGCTTGTCATCTCCTGCAAATCCAAATAAAATAAAATTTTTTCACTTAAAAAGGCCCTGTGTTCAAACAGAGCCTTTTAACATTTTCTTTCAAGAATTTCTCTCTAGCCAGCTTGCGGTAAATGTAAAACCCATATTAAGCTACTAAGATACTGCTTTCTGGCACAACATCTTACTTTAATGCTTAACAGACACTCTTGTTGTCTGTTGTTAACATAATATTACTATTCTAATATAAATATATCAACTTGATTTTTGCAAATCCTTTTCTTTGTTATTACCTCACTTTTTCTAATTCATCACACAAAGCAAGCAAAATCAAAAATACTCCCTCAGAATAAAAACCTATACTAAATCCACAGATCTTTGAAATAACCCGACTCGTTTTTTATAATCGCAAACATAGCTTGGCAATACATTCTTTGCTAGCAAATTATTATAACGAAAAACACAACAAATACCTTTATCAACTCTTTGGTCATATAACTCATATACTAATTGTATTGTTTCGTCATCTGAATAAAAGTCTCCTGGGATCTCTTTATGTATTACAATTTTAACTGGATACTCTGCTTCTATTGCTTCTACACATTTTTTAAAACCAAAAATCGGATGAATTTCTATTTGTAAATCATTAATTTCATTCAACATCTCTTTAACTGTTGGATGAATATTAAGGTAATCCCTCTCTATATTTCCCCTTGATTCTTCATCGGTATTTGGCTTTTTAAAATTGAGGTATTGAGGATTACTATTTGTCATGTTAAAATAAAGATATAGAAATTCATGTTCACTATATCCCATTTTAAAGGAAAGCAGGTGGTGTTTTCACAATGAATAATACAGAAGAAGCACTAGATTTTGAACAAAACATAAAGAAGATCTACAACGCCTTAGAGGTTTCCGCCTTTTAGACGATGATTTTATGAGTAAAGTTTTTGAAGATAAGACATGTGCTGAATTTCTACTTCAAATCATTTTGCAAAGGCATGACCTTAAAGTACAGTCTGTGCAGGGACAATATGATATAAAAAATTTACAGGGACGTTCTGTTCGCCTGGATATATTAGCTGTCGATACCAATAACCGCACTTATAATATAGAAATCCAAAGAAGTGATCGTGGTGCCGGTGCAAAACGTGCAAGATATAATAGCAGTCTTATAGATGCCAATATCACTGAAGCTGGCGATAAATATGATGCCCTCACTGAAACCTATGTGATTTTTATTACCGAAAATGATGTATTAAAAGCCGGGCTTCCAATTTATCATGTTGACCGCATCATCCAGGAAACCGGCGAACCATTTGGTGATGAAGCTCATATTATTTATGTAAATTCCCAAATTAAAAATGAAACCGAACTCGGAAAACTAATGCACGATTTTTCCTGTACTGATCCGAAAGATATGTATTATAAAATACTTGCTGACAGGGTACGTTATTTTAAAGAAGATGAGGAAGGAGTTTTGACTATGTGCAGAGAAATGGAAAATATGCGAAAAGCTGAACGCATTGAAATTGCTAAGCGTATGCTGGCTTCCGGTAAACTCACTTACGAAGATATTGCCGCTTTTACAGACCTGACCTTAGAAGAAATCAAAGCTCTGGCTGTACAGAAGACCGCATAACGAGACAAAAATGACTCCCCATGAAACACACTACATGTCATGTGGGAGTCTTTTATGTTACCATAGCAATTTTAATGTTATGTTCTTCTCTGACACAGTTCTACTCCAAATAATCTTGTGGAAATTTTGCTTTTGATAATATATTCTCATAACAATCAGGATTTTCTTTCACATACTCATTCATATCACTATCACTCGCAAAACATAAAATAGCAGTAAATGGTTTTTGACCTTTGTCTTTTGTGCCTAAGATAACCTTTGTCTTATTATCTAAAATTTCATATGATTCTCCACTTCCGGTCTTTCACTCACATCGACCCTTCATGCCTCAAAACCGAAGCCACCGTCTTAATCAAAATCTTAATATCCAATCCAAAGTTCCAATTCGCAATATACTTCATATCCAGTTTCACAACTTCCTCGAAATCCGTAATATCGCTTCTCCCCTCACCTGCCACATACCAGTAATCCCTGGTTTTATCGCAAGTCGTGCTCGATGATGCAGTTCATACTTATCCCATTCATCCAGTGTCGGTGGTCTTGTGCCTACCAGTGACATGTCTCCTCCTTATGTCAAGTCAGGAACAACTTTAGAGTACAAAAAAAGCCTCTGATTACTCAGAAACCCTTTTCACTAAACTAGCTTTTGCAAACACAAAATATCTATTCTGTTTTATCATCAAGCACCTTATCCATAAAACTATATAGCACATCCGGATAACAGTATTTTTCTTCAAGATAATTTTCTACCAGTAATTTTAATTTTTCCATTTCCTCTTGCATTGATTCTGTATATCCTAATAAGCTATTAAGTGGTAATACACTATTGATTTTCACCATCAACCCTATCGTATTATCCAAAGAAGAGGCTGCTTGTGGATCTCCATGATAGATTTCAAATAAAAAAACAAATCCTTCTCCTGATTGTAAAAAATAAGATTTTGACTCTTTTATAGAATTTGTCATATAATCAAAATCGCCTCGTCCATTTTCCAGTTCTTCTAAAATATCTCTTCTATTTTTAAAAGAAGAAAATGGTTTCCAATCCAATTTTCCTTCTCTTGTTTGTTCTATTAATCCTCTAATAAAACCTTCCACATGATCTCCCATCATAATGCATATTCTCCTTTTTTCAATATATTCAAAATATCAGAAACTATTACATCAAATTTTTGAGAATCTTCTAAATTATCTTTTTTCTGCCCATTTAGCTCTTTCGATATTTTCATCAATTCTTCACGCTTCTCATTAATACAATCCATATCTTTTTTTGATATAACTCGATCATATCCCCGCAAATCATTAAGATTTGCCAATACATCATTGCATAAAGAATATGTTACAACTCCCTCATCTGCTACAACCTTTCTTTTCAATTCTAATTTTTTTATGCAGCTTTCTTTATATTTATTAAAACGATCTTTATCTATAGCTTTTACTTCTGCTTCTTTTATATCTCTTTCAATTCTTCTTGCTGATCGCATTGTCTTTACAGTTATAATCAAGCTAATTATCCCTATTATCAAAGAAATAATTCCGACTATATTACCCGTTAGAGAATCCTTCAATACTACTATCAATTTCTACTTACCTCTCTTTACATTTACATAAGCAAAAATTTATCTTTATCCGATGTTCCATCTATATATTCTATTTTTTTCGTTGCAGCAAATTTTTTTCATAATTTCTGTCAACCCTTTATTTATCTTTTATTACTACAATCTTACAATACTTTTTACATAACTCAAGCTCTTATGCCAAAATATGTACTCTAAAATATGCTTATTGCTGAATTTTTCAAAACTACATTTAATAATGCACATTCATTATCCTAGATAACATTAAAAAATCTTAAAATATTTTATTATCGAAACAAAAATCTTTATTATCACTGGATACATAAACATCTTATACTTCTATTTTATCAATTTTAGTAAGAAAAGCATCCATTCTCTTAAATTTTTTCATAGTATATGAGTAAATATTTATTTTTCTTTTTTTGACAAGCATATTTATAAGTAACGGATATGATACCACTTCGCTATATCCTTCTTTGATTATTTTGGTTACTTGTCTAAAAGTATTATCTTTTAATTTATCATCTGCATCAAAATATAGTAACAAACTTTCCAAATAAAATCCCATCAAATCATAAAAACTAGAGCTTTTTTCTTTTCTTTCCATTTCTTTGAACTTATCAACCTGGAAATAATCCATTCCTAATTTATCAGAAATTACATCGGACATATTCTTCTTTAATGACTCTTTTTGTATTGCTACTTCCACACGCTTCTTTAAAATATTTATCTCCATACAAGGTTTCACATTAAAATACATTGCATATGTAAGTATATCCTTAGGTCTTCTTATGTAAAATTGTGGGTTTTTTCTGTCTAATTTTTGCAAAAGCTGCAAGTAGTTTTCCGAAATATATATATTATTATCCCATTCTTCTGACAAAAGTACATAATACTGAAATGTATTAAACAAATCCACATAACACCAAAGCATATTTTCTTGGCTGAATAAGATTAAATTATGATAAAACTCCATATTAGTTTCTAATTCAAGATAAGTATCTATTGGATTTAATGCAATAAACGGTATAAGCGGAAACTTAAAAGAAATTTTTTCAATATCCTCATTCTTCTTATTTATTTCAACACCTTTTCTTAATATTTCAAAATCTACTCCCTTTTCTATCGCAAAATTAAAAGCTATTTTTGCAATTCCGTTTTTGAAAGAATTGTTTTCAATATTAAAATCATATGATATAATTTTAAAATCTAATTTAGAAGCATCACACTTCATCTTTTTACTTAATTCAGGACATCCTACTACTTTTCCATTCTTTATTTGAACATTATAAATTTCATTATCATATTGGGCTTTTCCTGTACAAAGCGGATGTGATTTAGTATTATTTGTCTTGGCAAAATGTTCAATATGGCTAATTATTGGATTAAAAATTTTTGTAAAAGGAGCATCAATATATTTACTAATATAATTATTACATTTATCACAACATATATCTTCAGACTCATATAATCCACCAATAGCATTTTGAATAATATGTTCTTTACTTCTTGTAACAATTACCTTTCCACAATAAACACACTTTTCTCTTTTCGACATCATATTTCTCCTGATTATAGAACACTGTTTCAATAATAAATGATTATTAAAGTGGGATTTAGAGGTACGGCCTCTGGGCACAAATTCATTTATATAACGCTACCTCGTTCTTATGATTGTTTATTTCATGCAGTCATCTGGCTACAAATCCCACATGTACCCGTAGTGTATCCCATCAGCATCCACACATACATTGCCAATCCAGTTTTCATAATCACTCCTCCGTCAATTTTTATATTTTCCACAAGATGTCTTCCTTTGAATGTAACCTTCATGCAACTCAACCAAATTCCAAGTATAGCAATAAATGGCTTAAATGAAACCTATTGTCTTTAATAATAACATTAATAAAAATTTTTAGCAAGAATTGTGCTACATTAAATAACCCCACACAAAGTCATTTATCTTCGTCTTTTTCATCGTCTACCTTTTCTTTAATAGCCCAACTTTCATCTAAAAAATTAGGTATATCTTCTGGTTTTACAGCCTCATAATCCATTCCAAACATATTATCGACACTCAAATGTCCAAATGTAGGAAGCCCATTTGCTTCCTGACTCACTTTTTCAATCATCTTATTATTTTTTAATTCTTCTTCTATTGTCTTAGAAAAATAGATATTTTCTGTATGCTCAAATATTAAATAATTTATATACTGTAATACTTTTTCCCGTGAAGTAGTATTTATTTGATGTCGTAATCTTCGATAAATCTTATCCCTCTTATGATAAAATGCCAATACAACACTTTTTTCCTCCAACGGTAATACCGCTATATGAACATATTGCATCCTCACAGATTTATCCATGTTACCCACGTCATTAAGTATATCACCTTCCATATCATATGGTAATACCATGGCACTCTGAGTTGCTATTGGTACTTTATATGGCAGAACCTCCCAAAACAAAATCTGGTATCCGCCTTCCTTATTATTATTTGCTATATCCTGATGAAACAATACTTCTTCTTGATATTCTTTTTGATCCAATACTTCATAGGGTCAGACCCCAATGTGGTCAACCTAGCGTCAACTTAGGGGCATATTAGCGAATAGCCTCCAATGCAAACTACAAAACAAATCGGTTTATGCTAGAAAACAGTTGCTGTTTTGTTGGAAACTAGAAGATTTATAAAAATGACCGCACTTAAATAAGCCTATTGATGAATGCTGGCTCTATTTTAAAAAGAAGCTTTTTTATTTCGAAAATGTGAACGTCCCTTGGATTTCAATTTCTTCCTTGGAAACGACCTGCCGGGCAGGAGCTGTGATCTGCAGCGTACAGCATCTGTATATAACTGTTCAATAATTGAAAGCTCAAACAGTCCGCAGAGTATTTTGGGAACAATACTTTTGATCCGTCCAATGATAAATGCACGATTGGCCTGATAACGGAACTTATTTGTGCTTTTGGCAGAAATCTGTATTTCCTCATCTGCTTCATTTTTTATAAGGGAGGCCAGATTCGATAAAAGCATATTTATATAAAATTCCTGCTGTATAGACACTGCAGTAGCACCGGAAAACTCTTCCATGGCAAAGCGGCTTTTTAGTTCTTTGTACTTAAGTTCTACAGGCCATCTGTAGAAGTAAAGTTCCCGGAACATATCTTTTGTAACAGCAGGATCAAACAGGTTTGTTGCAAGATATTCTTTTGTGCCATCATCAAGCGGAATCTCAAGGACACGTATAGGTACATCGGAAGTACCTTCTTTTGAAGTTCCCTGAAGAATGGAAATCATATCACCATTGCATTTTTTAGATAAATTGATTCCCTCTTTCAGTCTCATAACACAGAGATGCCCATGCTCTACACAGTAGCGGAACATATCTTCTGAATAATAACCTCTGTCAAAAATAATAATACTGTTGTTATATAGTCCCATATCTTCAAGAACTTTAAGATGTTCTAATGCAGCTGCTCGTTCAGAGGAAAGAAATTTATGGATAGATGCATGAAGGATATAATCATCCAGAACATCATAAATTATGGAAGCCAGTCCCATGGTATAACGTCGGTTTGGATCAGGATAGTGGACATTTCACCAAAGAAATCAAAAGTTGATTTTGAATTCGGAAGTTCGATCCTGGAACCATCTACTGCAAAAAGATGATAACCCTGCCACAGCTTTCTTGAAGGGATCTGGCTGTAAAACAGATCAACAGAAAGATAATAAAGTTCCTTAAACAGTGAAGGATTAATGAACTGTCTGGCTTTGGAAAGTGCCTGTTTTGAAACATCCGGAAAAGAAAGTGTGCCAAGTTCTTCTCTGATCTGTGAAAGATTCTGGAACATGGAAGCTTTTGAAGAAAAGAACAGATAAATAATAACTTGCAAAAGTGAAAGTTTTCTTCGCCGTACAAAATGTTTTTCCACCCGATGGGGTTCCAGTTTAACTTGATCTGTGATATAATCTTTAATGGATTGGACGATATTTTTACAAATATTAGTTCGATTCATATGGCATACCTCCTACGTATTGGAATAGATAAATATTTCGCCGGTAACGTAATATTGCTTAATCTATAAACCACATATTTAGGAGGATATGTCAAGATATTTATATAAAAAAATCCAGAATATAAGCCCAGAATCGTTGAATTTTCAGCATTCTGGGCTTAAGTTGACCACATTGGGGTCAGACCCCAATGTGCCTATGTGGTCAACTTTGTACCTTCATAGCCAGACTGTCCCGGAGGGGGAGCTACGCTTTTTTTAGCTGGTGAAGGTCATGGGAATTATGAAAAAGAAAAATGGACACGACGATACCTCCAAGGCACCGCCGTATCCTTTCAAGTCGTCATCGGCTTGTGGAAACTCAAAGAAACGGCGGCTTTGAAATCAAGCCGCCGTTCCATAGGCGTGTTAAATTATCTGCTGTACGACGGCTTTTTTTCTTTTGCCGTCGTGCGGCAGACTTTTAATTATTTACAATTTCTTCCCCAGCATTATGGACTTCAACGATTTCAACCTCACAGGACAATTTCATTTTGGCTGTGGAAAGACTATTTTCCAATTCATCAGCTTTTTCGGACAAGACCGTTTTGATATTGGAGCTTGTCAGATCAGCTTCGCTCAAATTATCCACATAGTTTTGAAATTCGGTCTTGAACTTTTGCAAGGCATTGTCACGATCCGCAACAGTAATTTGGGTTGGGTCAGAAAATGTGTAACTCAATCTGTATAGAGCATTAAAAACAAATTGATAGGTAATCTCTGCCCCTGCAACGCTTTCCTCGCCCGGAAGTTTTTCCAGCGGCCTTTCCTCCCTTTTCAGATAGGCAGAAAGACCAACACTGTCATTCATTTGTTCACAATACAATTCGTCAAGAGAGACCGCAAGTGTCATCGTGATGAACTCGTAATTTTCATCATCTGGTGAAATACTTGCAAGCACCTCTGCCTGTGCGTCTAACAGCCCGGAAATATCTCCATTATCCGGGGCAAGCGATTGGTTGAAATCGGCTACACTCTGTTGCTCATAATTTGCTGTTTTGAATGCGACCAGCTTTTCATAGGCGTCCGAGGTATCAGACCTTGTAACCGTGGCCTGTGCGGAGGTGTTGGCCTGCTTGCTGTTGGGGGGAGTAGCGCTATCTTTGGCATTACAGCCAGCAAGTAAGCTCAAACACAACACAGCGGCAAGCGGGATAATTATGCTTTTTTTCATATTGGAGAGCTCCTTTCTGTACTCTATCGAGTACGCTATCAGAATACCGCCGCAGTTTGAATTGATATTGTATTGAATATGTTTTTTATATGGAGTTGCAAAAGCGGCAACAGGTAAACCTGTCACCGCTTTTGTTAGTTGATATTTCAAAAAATTACTTTTATGCTAACACCATCGTCTGTATTTTGTACGCTTACTTCAGCATTATGCAAATTGATGATTGTTTTGACAATATACAAGCCCAATCCGCTACCGCCTGTTTGACGGTTGCGTGATTGCTCCACACGATAAAACGGCTCAAACAGTTTGGAAATATCATCTTCTGGAATGTGAACGCCCGTATTTTCTATTGTTAAATATACTTTTTCTTCTGCTTGGCGCAAATTTACACGGACGCTGTTTCCGGGCGGCGAATATGTCGCAGCATTTCCAAGAAGATTGTCAACTACCTTTTGAAGCAGCCCCATATCGCCATCTATATAAATGTCAGGTAACAGATTGATAGCCACAGACAATTCTTTCTGCACGAACAGATCATCGAAGGCCGCTAACCGCTGACGCAGGAATTGAGTAAAATCGAAATGTGTTTTGACGCATGAATATTGCGGGGCTTCAATTCTTGAAACAGTGAGTAGCTCCTGCACCATTTTTTCTAACGAATTTGTCACTTCCAATGATTGTGCCAAATAAGTTTCTCTGTCCTTGTAGCGTCCTACTCCGCAAAGCATTCCTTGCAACTGGCCTTTGATAATTGTGATTGGGGTTTTCAGTTCATGGGAGGCCGCAGAGAAGAACTCCATCCGTCGAAGCTCTAACTCTTTTTCTTTATCAATATCGACCTGTAGTTTTTGGTTGGCCTCCTTTAATTCCATAAGAGCCGCAGAAAGATTGCTCGACAAACTATTCAAGCTATTAGCCAATACGCCTATTTCATCTGTTCGCTCAACAGGACAAAAGTTGTTAAAATCCATATTTGCCATCCGTCTTGACATTTTACTGATTTTCTTAATGGGAGCAGTTATATACCACGCATAGAAAACCGCCACCAAAACAGAAACTATTACAATGACAATCACTAATGCTGGAAGTGCCTTATGCAACGCCTCCACCACTTGGCTTTCCTTGTCTGTGTTCTTGGCAAGTAACAAAGTATAGGAGTGTGTCTCCCCGATAAAGGAAACAGTATAGTGTGCGCTTGTGTCATTGGGGCTGTAGTCACTTATTTGCTTTCCTGTGGCTGTGTCCGTGTCTGTAAGGCCGACTTCTTCTCCAGCAGAGTTAAACAGATGGAATAGATATTCATTGTTATAATCCCCAGTTAGCGTATTATTGGCGATTGAAAAATAAATGGCAGTTTCACCCTTGTCTGTCATGGACAGCTCTTGTGCAAGTTCGTCAGCTAACCACTCAACATCCGATGGAGCATAAGAATAGATATACGGCGCAAAATGGAGAATGAAAAAATAAGTTATGCCACAGCAAAATGCTATCAAAAGTGCCGATATAATAAATACCTTAACAGCCAGCTTGCTTTTAATCTTCTTTATCAATTCTATATCCCACCCCTCTGATTGTTTCTATATAATCGGCCTGCCCCAACTTCTTCCGCAGGTTTTTTATATGCGTGTCAATAATCCGTTCATCTCCGAAAAATTCATATTTCCAAAGTGTTTGTAACAAATTTTGCCGTGTCAATATCCTGCCTTTGTGGGTCAGCAATTCCCGCAGGATTTCAAACTCACGAGGCGTTAGGTCAATAGGCCCTGCTGTTGTATAAACTTTGTAACCGTCCAAGTCCAAAATTAAATCCCGATATGATATGGTGTGTGGCATATCTTCTTGTTGGGAAGAACGGCGCAATATCGCCGCAATTTTTCGTATCAGCACAGACATGGAAAAGGGTTTTGTAATATAATCATCCGCCTCTAAATCTAATCCCTTGATCTGATTTTCTTCTGCGTCCAAAGCTGTGAGCATAACAATAGGAATATTGGATTTTCGCCGGATAACTTCACACACTCCGTAGCCGTCAATTTTGGGGAGCATAATATCGAGCAAAACCAAATCAAAACCCCGCTCGGAAAAATAGGAAAGAGCTTCAACCCCATCGGAAGCCAAAGTAACCTCATAGCCAGCCTCTTGTATAAAGTCATGTAATAGCGCCTGTATCGCCAAGTCATCTTCAACTATCAAAATTTTCTGCATAGTCCCACCTCCCGACTTCTAATTGTAGCAGAGAAATATGTATCTATTGTGGAGTTTCAAAATTTTTGTCAGTATCTATTATACCGCCGTCCCTTCGGACTATCAATGATGTCGTGCGTCCCGAAGGGACAATAAAATACTACCAAAACATAAAATTGTGTTTCGCTCTCATAATCACACCTGAAATGTAGAATGATATAGGGGTGATATGAGAATGTACCAAGACACCAGACGGCTTGACTTCCACGCATTAGGCCGGGAGATCAAGCGCAAAAGAGAGGCGAAAGGCTGGACACAGGAATACCTTGCACAGCTCGTAGACCGTACCCCTCGTTCCATCATGTATTTTGAGAACCGGGGCCAGCATCCGAGCCTGAACACCTTTTACCAAATCGTCACCCTGTTGGACATTTCCGTAGACCAGTTTTTCTATCCTGACAGGCAGAACGGCGAAAGCGACTGCCGCCAGCATATTGACAGGCTGCTCAATACAATGGACGAAAAGGAATTGACGGTCATGGAGGCCACAGCAGAGGGACTACAAAAAGCCAGAGAAACGGAGGTCAAGTAAGAGGGCCTTCGTTTTTCTCGTTTTAGGGGGCTTTTCGGGGGTGCCGCTAAAATAGCACAAAAAAACAGAGGCTCTTATTTCTGAACCTCCGTTTCTCTGGCTTTCTTGAGCCCTTCGGCTGTGGCCTCCATGACAACTAGCTCCTTTTCATTCATGGAGTTGAGAAGTACATCAATGTGCTTTCTGCAACTGTGTTCGTCCCGCTGTTCTTCCCGGTAGAAAAACTGGTCTACGGAAATATCGAACATGGTAACGAGTTTGAAAAATAAATTGAAGCTGGGATGTTGTCCCTTATTTTCAATATTCATAATCGTGCGGTCTGTCTTGCCGACCAGCTCCGCCACATAGGCCTGTGTCCAGCCTCTTTCTTCTCTAGCTTGTTTGATTGCCAGCCCGAGCCCATGAAAGTCAAACCTAATTTCATCTTGGTTCATTCTCATATCACCCTATATCATTGTACATTTCGGGTTGAATTATGAGAATGTAATGGAATTTGATGTTAAGTAGCATTTTATTTCACTATCAAATAGCCACATGATTGAATATAGCAAACGATTGTGATAAAGTTGATACGAATATGCCATAAAATTATATTCTGCAAATTGATCAATGTTAAAGAGAGGTATTTTATATGAATTACACAATTCTAATAGTTGATGACGATATGGCTATCAATGATATGCTTGTTAAATATCTTCGGAAAAATGGTTATATAACATATTCTGCTTATTCAGGAACAGAAGCCCTTCTTTTTCTTGAAAAGCAAAAAGTTAATCTGATTATTTTGGATTTAATGCTTCCCGGTCTTTCTGGTGAACAAGTTTTAGCAGAAATAAAGAAAACAAAAAATGTACCTGTAATCGGTCTATCTGCAAAAGAAGATTCTAAAAGTAAAATTTCCTTATTGAAAAACGGTGCTGATGATTATGTAACGAAACCCTTCGATATAGAAGAACTACTTGCAAGGATTGAAACGATTTTGCGACGGATTTATGAAAATCAATATACATCAAATTCCTTGTTATGTTGTGGCGATTTAAATTTAGATACAATAGGAATGGAGGCCACTCTAAAAAATCAAAAATTGCCCCTTACAAAAAATGAGTTTGCTATATTGAAAATGCTTATGGAACATCCGCAACAAGTATTTACGAAAGATATGATTTATGAGCAATTATGGAATGAAGCTTTAGAAGGAACTGAAAATGCTATCAATGTTCATATCAGCAACTTACGCAAAAAAATTGCTGCAATAGATAATAGTAAATCGTATATTAAAACGGTTTGGGGAATTGGGTTTAAGATGGACATATAATCTTTATGAAATCCTTAGATTTAGAAAATAATTTACTTAAACTTATCCCTTACACTAAAACCACAAGGAGGGATATATCATGGAATATATACTAAGAACGAACACAGTATCTAAAAAATACACAAATTATTATGCTGTTGATAAAGTATCCATTTCTATTAAAAAAGGCGAAATATATGGCTTGATTGGAGAGAATGGTGCTGGTAAGTCTACTTTAATGAAAATGATTGCAGGTTTGGTTGAACCATCAGAAGGCTCTGTTGAACTATTTGGAAATTTTGTTCCCCAGACTGAGCGTTATCGTATTGGTTGTGTGATTGAATCTCCGGCACTTTATGCAGAATTAACCGCAAAACAAAATTTGGAAGTATTTAGAAAAGCATATGGACTGTCAAGTAAAGAATCTGTACAACAAATTTTAAAGCAGGTGGGTCTGTCACAATATGAAAATAAAATTGTCAAAAAATTTTCATTAGGTATGAAACAGCGTTTAGCCATTGGCGTTGCCTTGTTGGGAAATCCTGATTTTCTGATTCTTGATGAACCTATCAATGGCTTAGATCCGACTGGAATACAAGATATGAGGAATTTCTTATTAAAACTAAATAGGGAAGAACATATTACCATTATGATTTCCAGTCATATCTTGGGGGAATTGTCAAAAATTGCAACAAAATACGGCATTATTAAAAATGGCAAGCTGATTGAAGAAATTACTGCAAAAGAATTAAATGAAAAATGTCAATGTTGTTTAAAAATTAAGGCATCAGATACTGCACAGGCCGCTATTTTAATAGAGAAAAATCTCCATACTAAAAACTACGAAATTCTTTCCGATAATAATATTCGGATTTTTGAATATGTAGACAATCCCGGAATTGTAAACTCCTTACTGGTTAATCATGGAATTGCTGTTGATGAATGTACTGTAACAAAGGAGTCACTGGAAGATTACTTTAATGAAAAAATGAGAGGAGGCATAGTCAATGCTTAATTTAATTAGAGCTGATTTTTATAAAGCGATACATGGAAAAGTCTTGAAAGTATGTTTTCTTATGATGACAGGATGGATATTCTTATGTGCTTATGCACAAAAAGCAACGATTGGCATGAGAGAATATTTGGTAGGTACAGAAGTTTCTGCAAATTACTGGGATTCTTTTTTTAATTATTACCCAGTTGTATTCCCTTTGATTATTTTTTGCAGCTACTATTTCTCAAATGATTTTCGTCAAGGGACTGTAAAACATTATATAGAAAAAGGTCTGTCACGATGGAGTTACTTCTTCTCAAAATTGGTAATTGGCTGGATTGTATCATTCTTTTTTTTGGTGTCTGCCTTTTTAATTGGTTTGTTATGTAATAAAATTTTTTTTGGAATAAGCGGTCTTACTTTTACAAGCATTAGCAATATAGTGTCCTACATATTCTGTGAGGCATTATATCATATGGCTGTATCAACGCTCGCAATTTCACTTGTTTTTCTCATAAGAAACAGTTCAGTTAGCATGGCAGTTAATGCTTTGCTTATATTTTTTGGTTATCTGGTTCTTCATGGATTGGAAAGTATTTTGGGCTTAGGATATAACATCACAATTTTTTGGGCAATTAGTAATATCAATAAAACAAGAATAGATATGGCAGTTCAATGGCTTCCAACCGCAATTATCATTTTCTTCGCCTATATGATTATATTTGGTGGAGTTATAGGAACAATTTTCAAGAAAAGAGATATTACATAATGCAGGGAGGGATAATGTTATGAGTGTGCTACTTCAAATATATGCTATCATTGTGACACTATCTCTTATTATTGTTTTATCATTTTACTTGCTTCATTGTAGGGAGGTAACCCGGTTAAGCCAGAAATTGCAAACACTTTTACATTCATTTACCCATGCGGAATTGACATTAGATTTTCCTTCTTCCGATATAACCGATCTTGTAAATGCTTTAAATGAATTGTTTCGAGTTTACCACAAACAAGTATATTCATTACAAAAAAAGGATGAGGCAATCAAAGAAACAATTACAAATTTAGCTCATGATCTTAGAACACCTGTGACTGCTATTCAAGGATATACCCAAATGCTTCTACAATCGCCGGAGTTGTCCGAGGAAGATTTAGATGCAGCAGCTGTTATAAATGAAAGATTGAATGTTTTAAATCAGTTACTAAATCAGTTGTTTGAATTTGCACGAATAGAAGCTGATGAAATGGAATTTTCTTATACTACATTTGATTTAAATGCTGTTTTACGCTCTGTTGCAGTTTCCTTTTTTAAATCTTTTGAGGAACGCAAAATAATTCCAGCATTAAGTATTGCAGAGATTTCTTTTCCATTTTATGGAGATGAAAAAGCAGTAACCAGAATTTTTGAAAATATCATTTCTAATGCCTTGTCACATGGGAAAAGTGATTATCATTTTTCATCTTATGATGATAATGAAAATTACCATTTTTCTTTTCAGAATTTTACAGACAGCATAAATGAATCTGATATAGACAAAATATTTAATCGTTTTTATACAACAGATTTATCCCGTTCCCGCAAAACAACCGGTTTGGGTCTCACAATAGCAAAGAATTTAACAGTAAAAATGGGCGGTTCTATCAGTGCTTCTCTAAATAATAATGTTTTTGAAATTGTAGTGTGCTTTCCTAAGCAAAAAGGATAAAAAACTGATGAGCCTGCTTTGGTGGTTAAAAAAAAACGCTTATAAAGTAGGTGTATTGACTATCTTTTTGTACAATTTATTCGTTATATATAATAGAAAGTGCTTTCAGTAGAAAAAGGAGGAAAGAAGTGGATGCTGAATAATCCGGTGCCCGTGTCCCTGCTGTCCGGTGACAGGAAACCGCAAATCCGTTTTTTAGGAAACCATCCTTCCGGTAGTGGAAACCTTTATCATAAATCCTTTAGAATGTAATCATGCACCAGCTGGTGTAAATTCATTCAAAGGAGGTCATGACCATGACCAAGTATCGAGAGATTCTCAGGCTAAAAAGTCTGGGACTCAGTCAGCAGAGCATTGCCGACAGCTGCAATGTCTCCAAGAAAACGGTTAATCGCGTTTTGAAGCGTGCAAAGGAATTAAATATTTCCTGGCCGCTTGATAAAAGCGATACCGATGCTGTTCTTGCAGAAATGTTTTTTCCTTCTACAAAGCAAGTCAGATCCAATAAACGGATGCCTAACTACGATTATGTCCATAAAGAATTACTCCGTAACGGAGTCAGTAAGAAACTCTTGTGGACAGAATACATGGAGGATTGTCATGCAAATGGCGAAGAACCACTTATGTATTCCCAGTTCTGCTATCACATCCAGCAGGATGAGCAGAAACGACGTGCTACCATGCATATCAACCGGAAACCTGGTGAGCAGGTTGAGGTCGATTGGGCAGGAGATCCTGCAACAATCCTTGATCCGGATACCGGTGAGATCACCAAAGCCTATATATTTGTCGGCGTGATGACTTATAGTCAGTACGCATATGTGGAAGCATTTCTGGATATGAAGCAGAAATCATGGATTAATGCCCATGTTCATATGTATGAATATTTTGGTGGTGTTGCCAGAATTCTCGTACCGGATAACTGTAAAACAGCGGTTGTCCACAATGGTGGCTTTAAAGACCAGCAGGTCAATGAAACTTATCAGGAAATGGCCGAATACTACGGCACCGCTATTATCCCGGCGCGTGTCAGGGCTCCAAAAGATAAGCCGAATGCTGAGGGGACAGTAGGAAATATTTCTACTTGGATCACAGCAGCTCTTCGGAATGAACAGTTCTTCTCCCTTGCCGAATTGAATCTAGCAATCAGAGATAAGCTGGAACTGTTCAACCAAAGGCTCTTTCAGAAGAAAGAGGGTAGTCGGCGAAGCTTATTTCTTGGGGAAGAAAAACCATTGCTGTCACCATTACCTGCTACCCGTTTTGAACTGAGTGACTGGAAAGCAGCCACTGTCCAGTTCAATTATCACATATCTGTGGACGGAATGCTATACTCCGTTCCGTACGAATACATTAAAAAGAAAGTTGATATAAGGGTAACAGACACCACGATTGAAATTTTCTACAACCATAACCGCATTGCTTCCCATCGTCGTCTAAAAGGACGCCCTGGGCAGTACAGCACCATTACTGAACATATGCCGGCAGACCACCAGAAGTATCTGGAATGGAACGGTGACCGCTTCCGTAAATGGGCTGAGCGGATTGGCATAAATACGTACACTGCAGTCAATGCAATATTGACCTCCAAAAGTGTGGAACAACAAACCTACCGAAGCTGTATGGGGCTTCTTAAGCTTGCTGAGAAGTACTCAGATGCGTTACTGGAAGCTGCCTGTAAAAAGGCATTATCCTATACAGCATCACCCAGTTACAAGAGTATTAAAAACCTACTTGTAACCGGTTCAGAAAAGCTGGCATCGGAAGCAATCGATACCAAGACCACACATAAAGCACATGGCATCACACGAGGTGCCGATTACTATCGGAGGTAAACACATATGACCAATCAGAGTACAATGGATAAGTTAATAGAAATGCGCCTTACCACAATGGCAGATGCATTCCGCAATCAACTCAATGACCCAAAATTCAAGGAGGTTCCCTTTGAGGATCAATTCGGTATGCTGGTGGATATCGAATACAGCAGTCGCAAAAACAACCGTCTCAAAAGACTGATCAAGAATGCCGGTTTCGATCAGCCGGAAGCGAATATCATGGATATCAACTATACTTCCGGACGCAAGCTAAACAAGGAACTGATTCGCAGACTTGCTACCTGCGAATATATATCTGAACATCGGAATCTTTTTATTACCGGTGCTACAGGCTGCGGTAAAACTTACATGGCCTGTGCCTTTGGCATGGAAGCCTGTAAGCAGTATTACAATACCAAATATATCCGTCTGCCTGATCTGCTTATTGATCTGGAGGTGGCACGGACAGATGGCAACTACAAAAAGGTGATGGCTAAGTATGCCAATCCCGTTGTCCTGATTTTGGACGAATGGCTTCTATTGAAACCAACGGAATCTGAACAAAGAGATATCTTCGAACTACTCCATCGGAGACGCAAGAAATCTTCAACGATTTTTTGCTCCCAGTATGAGTTCGAGGAATGGTACGACCAACTGGGTGGTGATGATAGTCCTCTGGCAGATGCAATCATTGACCGCATTGCTCATGACAGTTATCGTATCAACATTACAAGCATTGATGCCGAACATGATATCTCGATGCGAGAGGTTTATGGCTTGGACAAAACATTACGTGAGTAAACTCGCATAAGCGGTTCCCGCTAGCCCGGACAGACGGTTTCCCGTCTGCCGGACTTGCGGTGTTACCGCACAAGAATATTCAATTCATTTTTGGAAGTTAAGGTTTTTTCAAGATTTTCTGCCAAAAAATCCCTATTTTTCAAGGTTTTTTACAATCTGCCATTTTTTGAGTGTTACTTTTTCAGGAAGTTAAGGATTAAGGATAGTACGGTTATTTTTGCGTGGACGACCCTGCTTCCCCGTATTTTCAGGAGGGAGTAAATCAACAATACGATTCCATTCATCATCAGTCAATTCATATCGCCGCAACATAATAAACACCCCTTTTTCTTTATTTTATCATGAAAAAGGGCATAAAAACATATGTTTTGTGCAATTTTTAATTTTCAAACACGCTCTAGTTTATCTTCGTAACAATATATACTCAGTGGACGGGTTTTCCCATTTGGTTTGGGTATTTCGACCCTTCTGGCAGGTTTCGGTTTATAGGAACGATTCTTAAGTCTTTCTACAAGTTTCTCCAGATTTTCTTCCAGGTGTTTCCCGTATTCTTCTTTTGTTATCCCATCTATTCCTGTCGCCTTATCCTTCTGCATCGTTTCATGACACTTTTTCAACATTTCTTTATTGATCAGGTGTCCAATAGATGTAAATACCATGTTTGGATTTTCTTTGGATAGCTGTGATATTCTCTCCAATTTCGTTTCCATTATTCTTCTACCTCTGTGTGCAGATAATGTTTCCTTTTCGATATGATTCCGTATGCCAATGCTTTTTCTATTTAATATTTTCTACCAAGTCAATAAAGCAAGAACTATAGTATTGATCGTCCAATTTACGTCTCAGAATATTATAAATTTTTCTATCATGTGTGGACATAATTATCTGGCAATCCGTACTTTCTATAATACTTCGAATCATATCAGAAAACCCCAACATATTCATATCATCAAAATGACTAATAGGATCATCAATAAATATTGTTCTAAAAGTAAGATTGTTTGCTGTTAATGCTCTCCCAAAGAATGAGCTAAACGCTACAGTATTTAATTGAGCTGTACTAAAATACCATTCTGGACGATACGAATCTGTCTCATCTCCAATCTGTTCATTAACTACAATATAAAGTTGTGGCTCATCTTTTTCATTAAATGACAAATGATAATCAACATTTTTCATAAAATCATGCGGATCAATTTTCTGATATATTTCGTTCATTATATTCTGACTAAAATAATCCTTTAGACTCTTTTCAAAAGTTTCCTTTGCAAGTTGAAAATCCTCTTCTGCTTCTTTAGTTTCTTCTTGTGTAGATGCGTAAATTTCTTTATTCGTATCAATTTGTTCTGTCACACTTTTGTACTTCTCGAAATAGTTTCTCGCACTATTTTCTTCTTGAATTTGCACTAAATATTCTACTTGTTTCAGATAGTCATCCGCAGATTGCATCCATTTTTTTAAATCTCGTTCTACTCCTTCTTTGGTAAAATCACTAAAAAACTCACTAATAGATACCACCTTTTTTAAATGTTCTAATTCTTTAGATTGTTTATCTTTATCTGCCAGGAGTTTTTCCTCATTCTCTGCTGCAACATCGTTGTATGTTCTAATCTGATTTTCTAATTCTTCTATTTCGTGTAAACAATTTTTATCTTGTAAGCGAAGAGCTTCTAATTCTTTATAAAAATCATAATTTTCTGGTTTTTCTTTAAGAATCATTATACTGGTGAACATTTGTGGATCTTCCAGAAAACTTTCTTTTCTTTTCATAACGCTTTTTATGCTTTCTTTTATAGTTTTTATCGAATCAGATAGTATTTCTTTCTGGCTCTGTAAACTATCTCGTAACTCTATATAATTCTTTCTTTTTTCCTCCTGCAATTTCTCCCATTCTTTTACTGTAGCTAAAGAATAGATATCTAAATTGATTTCGTGTTGAACAAACCAGATACGCAAATCACTCATTTCTTCTTCTAATTTGTTTTTTTGTTTGCTAAAATCCTCTTGTAGTAAATAACAGTTTCGTAAATCATTCTCAATTTTCAATATATCTTGTTTTACTACTTCTTTCTTCCCACTTTTCCTTTCTTCAAATATATGCAATAACCTTTCATATTCACCTAATATTTTTGTTGCTTCCACTTGAGCATTATAAAAATCTTCATTCAATTTCTCCGTATTATCAAAATTATAATTATCAATAGCAGAGACCAATGCTTCCCAATTTTTAAACTTTGTATGACATAGCGGGCAATCTTTTTCTTCTTTATGAGACTGTAAATATTGTTTTGCTTTATTACAAATATCCTGAACAGTCTCTTTACTTTGATTAGCCTTATATGCCTTTTTTCTGTATATGTCAATTTTTTGAATTTGATTTTCATAAATTTCTTTTATTTTGCATAAATCTTGTTTCAGTTCAAATCCAGCTAACAATTCTACGTCAAGAAAATTTTTGCTACCCATATCGATTTGTTCTATATTCTCAGATAGAACTATGTTCTCAATCTGGTTAAATTTTTCTCTTCTTTCTAATAGAATTCTTTTATACTGTTCTATTTGTTTCTTTATTTTTGCCAGATTGTTCTCCAAATCTTTTAGCTGACTTCTGACAAAATCCATTTTTTCTGCGTTTGTATCAATTTCTTGCATTTTCTTTTCATCCAAGCTGTCCACTATTTGATTTAGTTGCTCACTAACCTTTTGATACCTACTCAGATTTTCGTCATACTGGTGCGAAATGGCCTTGAGATTTTTATTAAAACTATTCTCCTGATTATCCAGCTCTAGATAAATATATAGCTGCTTTTCTACTTTATCGTAACCATATGAATCAATTAGTTCCAACAATTCCAGTTTTTCTTTTACAGCGGTAATTTCTGATTGAAGTTTTTTGAGTGATTGAATAATCCTACCTAATTCTCTTTTTCTTTTGAGTTTTGTTTCGCACTCCCTTAAATAAGATTCAACCTGTTGAATCGCATCCAATTGTTGATAAAAATATGTTATACCTATAAGCTGAATATTTTCAGCAGCACTAATTTTTTCTGAAAGTTTTTTTAGTTCAATATTTTTTATTTCTCTTTCATAAATCTGTGCTTCATTAATTAATTCATCATATTCTAGAGTACCCGCATTTTGAGCATCAAATAATATAGGTCTGTTTTGATTTGGAAACGAATTATATTTATATATTATATCTATAATTCTTTGCACAGAAAGCTTGTCTTTCATCAGCTGTGATAATTCTTTTTCCAACAACTGCTTATCCTCTTCTAGATCTGATAATTCACGTTTTTTTCTTTTATACACGTCATATAAATCAATAAACTCTTCTCGTTCATTACTAAGAGGTGCCGCACTATCTGTCCATTCTTTAAACTGAGCAGTTGGAGATTGGGCCGAAATAAAACTATCAATTTTATCATGAGGAAGAATCAGTAAGTCCCAAATTTTCCTTTGACTTTTTGCTCCAGTAATATCTTTCCCTGGACTAGCAGAAATAAATCTACAGTCATTCCCATCTTCTTGTAGATTAGCAACTTTTCTTTTTATCACTAAACCATTATCTAAATTTATTACAACATACGCCTCTTCATGGCTATGATCTCGATGATGATAGATGGGTCCCTTTCTTTTTCCTCTTTCTTTAGCCTCAAGAGCAACTATACGTCCCACCTCTCCCTTAAGAGCATATTCAATCCCGTCAAATATACTGGTTTTTCCCATTCCATTTTTTGCATAAATTAAGACAAAACTCGCCGGTCGTCTATTTCTATCCTTAAAATCTATAACTTTCTCCCCTTCATATTTACGAAAATTCTTTAATGTCAGGCTTTTCAGCTTTGGGTGTGTTTTTATTGGAGCTTGTATATCAATTTTAAATATTTTGCTTTCAACCAATTGTTTATATTCTTCGTCAGTGTCACATCTTTGTTCAAACACATATTTCTTTGCTGAAAAAGAATCCTCCTCAATCTGATTTTTCATTTCAAGATTTATTTCTTTAGAAGTAAAGAAACAAATATAAAAATTACTTTTTTCAATAATAGATTCTATTTTTGTTTGATATTTTACTGCCACATAATAGTTTATTTCTTTCCAGTTTTGGTACAGATCTTTTAGTTCAGAAAACACGCAAATAAATATATGCGAATGATAAGAGGTATCCGCATGCATTTTACGAGTGTAGTAACAGCATTTGCATCCCCACTTATCGATCAATGTAGTCTGTAATTCCCAGTTAATTAAACTATTTATAATTCCCATAACTCTTTCAGTACCCCCGCCATATTTTCTTGTAACAAGCATTTATCAATTTTATTTCTACTCATCAAATCCAGCATACGATCAACACTTATAGCAGCCAAATTGCAATGTATAGCTGCACCATCAATAATATCAAAGTTTTCCGACTCTTTGCTATTTTCAGGTAAAAACTGTCCTAATTTATTCTTTAGTGCCCTATTAGAACATTCCGCACATGCAGTAATATCTCTCACAATTGCACGGCATTCATGTCTTGGATATAGAAAAAAACGTCCATTATTACTATTTAGAACAAATAATGTTCCATTTTTTAGTTTTCCTCGCTTTGCAAAGTATTCAGCTTCTATTAAGCGTCCTAAAACCGATTCTGTTTCATCCTCAGTACAAATATATTCCACTTCAACTTGATCATTTTCATAAGGATCTGGCATATTTATCACTGGCTTAGTTACATTAGCACCAGAAACAAACCCCGAGCCGTAAAGTATCGCCATTAATTCTAATTTCCCAGTCCAAAATTTATCACACTTCTTTCGATCACTTTTACAAGATAATTCATCGTACCATTTTTCAACGCAATTTTCGGGTAATAAATCACAATCTTCCATTAGTTCTTCTGAAAAGTCATAAAACAACCTTTTAGCTTTGCTCCTGCTACTCGGAAATGTAAAACCAGCTAATTCTTTATATCTCTCAAAAGAACGCGGATACTCTGAATGTAAATTGGTAAGTTCCAGTAATTCTCTGCACTTTTCAGAAGAAGTAGCCCTTAACAATGTTCCTGAGGAATTATCACCACATTCTTCTGAAATAATACATATTAAGTTTATGCTATTATTTCTAAAAGAAAATAAACCGGTTCCCGAATACCCTTCCATTACACTACTACGAGAACCCATTCTCCCTATTGCACTAAATTTATATTCTATAGAATATGTTTTATTCTGAGAAATACCATTGATTCTCCCCTGCAATTCGCGCTTCCCATCTAGGAAATTCGCACCTTTTTTTTCACGCTCTTTATCCATAGATAATGGAAAGCCATAACCATATAATTCCTCTGCAAGTATTCCCTGACTAATTTTCATATACCCCATTGTATTCATCCACTCTTGCCATGGGATAAGAATCATGGCAATGTCAGCAATAGATGACGGATCTGTTTGCATATAATCAGGATGAATACATATGCTTCCTTCTTCAGGGACAAAGTCCGAAATATTCATAGCTAATTTTGCTTCAACATTAATTTTTTGAGGATTTCCAAAACTATCCATGCAACCTAACGATAAACATATCTGTGATTCACCTTCTTTGAATATATCGATTATCACATGTGCAGCGGTGAAAACAACAGCCATTTCCCCTACTTGTCTTAAAAACAAGATTCCAGACCCTTTCAATTGGTCCGATTCGTCTTTAGCAATTCTTACCGACAGACGATTAATTATCTCAAAACATTCCGTATTCTCCATATATATAACATCCATCCTTTATCTCTAGAGCTTGGTCATCTAACAGATACAAAGATAGTTTCTTTGTATCTATAAACGCTCTACGATCCTCAATAGTAAAATATCTTTCATGATATTCTGTATTATACCAATCATAATTACAATACAGATTAATATCTTTTTTACCTGCATTTTTCAGCAGATGAGAAAGCACAACTTTACTGGGTACCTTCTTATGATGACCGTTTGTACTCAATAAATAATTATTCGTCCTAATTGTTTTTAGCAAAGAATCGGAAGTGTTACTTCTGCTGCCATGATGTGACAATTTTAATAAATCGACCTCGAAATGATCTGCGTCGTTGATTTTTTTAATTCCTTGCAAACAGACTGATGGTTTTGCATCTCCTAAAAAAGCCAGTTTTATACTATGATATTCAAAAATAAAGGCTATAGAAGAAGCATTATTGGGAGATGAATCACTCAACAATTTTTCTTGCATTAAATCAGCTAAATTCTTTTTCACCATCTCAAGATTACTTGCATATTGAACATACTCGTTTTCTCTTTCATACTTTTCCCATTCATTTGCAAACTTAATTAATTCTTTTTCTCCAGGACTAATAAATCGCATTGTCGCGCCATTAGGTAAAACAGCTTGTTGTCCATATACAACATAATCAACCAAACGATCTTTCAATCCTTTCTCTGATAATAACTCCCCAAATTTAATTCCATCCTTTACACCATATTCTTTATAATTCTGGTTTACACGAATCTGATCTTCTATGCAAACAGAGCTTTCCAAAATTTCGCCTGTCCCTTTCAGATTCCTATGTATACCTTGGTATGTATTAAAATAAATTCGTTTCACTGTTCTATCCAATATATCATTTGAAATTCTACAAATGCCCTCTAGCGCTCCTTGTATATGATCATAATCAACGTGAGTTAGCACAAGTGCTTCTATTTTTTCTTTACGTTCATCAATAATACTAATAATTGATGCAAATTCCTCCCCACATTCATCAGTTCCACCATCAATTAAGATGTGACTATATACTTCATTTTCACCATATGCAACCCAAATAAAATCTCCTTCATTCGCAGGCAAAGCAAATATCTTGACCATTATGTTTTTCTCCTATCCTGTTACTGTTACAAAAGACTTTTTGAATATTCTTGTACTTAGAGTTCTTCCGCAAAAGACTGTATTTTACAAAATATCAGAAACAGATATCCAATATTTATCAAGAAATTTGAATTTGATTTTCAGAAAAAACGCAAATTTGCGAAAGAGCCTTATGCGAACGTCATATACACCCATCAGAATGATGACTATCCGAACTTGTGAATGCATAACCTTCTTCAATCATTCGCCTCTCATGTTCAGCATACCATTTTTTCGCGTACCGTTCAGTTTTGTTCTCACCTGGAACGAAGACTTTAGTGTACCCGTCTTTATCTCCCACAATGGATGAAGCAAATGCCGTTTCAGGATAGCCTATTATGTTCCCTGCGTCATACTTCAAAATCATGTTCTCTGCGATTGAGTAGCAAAAGACACTGGCATCGGATTTATACAGACCATCCTTTGAAAAAGGATAGTTCTTAAATCGTATACGGTTATACTTTGGATTCATGCTATGAATAAGAGACTTTTCTGCATCAAGGCTTATCTGGCTAGGTGTTACATCAAAATCCCCGATGAGTCCTTTCATCCAGTCATTCTCCGTACTGAATCCCGTGAGCATCGTACACATATAGGAATCGATAGTGAACGGCATCAATATAAGTTCTTCACTTTTGTCAAAGCTAGGTGATATTACTTTCTCTTCTATAAGCATATCCTGTAGGGCATGATGTGCCTTAAACCTTTGTGTCAACTTCTCCCTAACTGTTTCTCCTACATAAAGAACATCATAGGTAATAGCCGAGGTAAAATCACCCTGTATCTCAATGTGGAACAAATCATTACTAGCGTAATAAATCAGTTCATCAAAGGTAAATCCAATATTGGGAACAGCTTCACCCTTATCATTAAAAGCAAATAGCCATACTTTCTGAGCTTTCTCCAATCCCTCTGGTTCCGTTTTTATTCCTGCAAAACCGTTCAAAGAGTATTTTGGATTTGTTAATGCGGGGATGAAAATACGGAAGGATGCTTTACCCACCTCAACATCAAGGATTAAGCAATGTTCATCTGATATTTCCCTTCGTGGAACAAAAACCGGAGCTTCTCGTTTGCCTATGATATAGAGAGAAGCATTGTCGAGGCTTTCTTTCTCACGCCAGAGTTCAGTATTGAGTACAGGTGATTTCTTTATACGGTTAAAATCTTTGATAGAGATAGGAGAGTGAGTTAAATGTAAATTTGTTTCTAATATATTGTTCATATGGGTAATATTCTCCTTATTAGTTAATGTAATACGGCCTTTTGCGGAAGAACCATACTTAGAAACCGTGAATCCGGAAAATAGGAAATCAGAATTCCGATAATCGGAAATCGCCGTATTTGTGCTTGATTAAATGTCCATTTCTATGAGAATATTTGTCAAGTCCTTGCCGCTTCAGCGGTGCGTAGCAGCCTTTATAATTATTCTCATGGAAATATAATTTTTCAAGTATAAATGGTTTGAGTGTCAAAAGTCATGTTCTGAATCATGCATCAGCAAAAAGCTAGAATTTTTAAACATGACTGGTGATTGTGGGAGTCAGAACCCTCAATTCCGACTCTCACCCTGCCTCATTTTCAGGCCATTACCAAATTTTGCGCAGACTCCACCCGTAAACGGCGATTGTGTCGAAAAAGTTTACCAAAATTATATGCCCCAATTTTAAACAGGATGAACTGTCTTGAACGCAGTTTCCCAAACACTGGTATTTCATCAATGTGGTATTTTCTACGCAGTACAGAAGGAATCCCCTCTATTGCATTACACAACCGAGTCAGTTCGATGTACTTTGCAGTGGATAACTTTTCCGAATATCGTGCTCTGGATACCATGCTGGCTGAGGCGTGAACCGCATAGTTCTTTTTCTGTGGCTTGCTTTTGCAATCGTTTTTGTGTGGACAGTCCTCACAGCAGTCTTTTGGAAAAAGCGCACGGCACATGCCTGTTTTAGGATAATACGTTGTTTTGAGTGGAACATACCCCATTGGACAGATCAGCATCTTTGTTCCATCTTCTGAAAATTGAAATTCGGCATAGAACTTATCAACTGGTTTTCCGGTAAGTGCGGTTGTTATCAGCTCAGTGTTTTTACGCTCTGCAAGCCTCTGGTTTTCCTGGCTTCCATATGCTCCGTCGGTGATCATGATCTCCGGCTCTGCGTTATCTGGTCTGTTTTCCAGATACTCTTTGCAAAAAGCACTGTCGCTGTGAATGTTCTCTTCAAAACTGACTCTGGTAATAAGGCTGTCTCCGGCTTCTCCGACGGTTTCTACTACATTACCGATATAGCCTTTGTGGGACTTCCCTGCTTTGCTCCGATAGGTCGCATCAGGATCGGATGGATTCTGCAGACTCGAGGAACGGATTTCCTTCTTGTCACAGGCATGAAGATTCCCTTCCTCATCAACCGTGCCCTGTTCTCTGAGAACCCGGAGCAGAAGCTGGTGTTCTGAAAAACTATACCAGAGTTCATCAGACATGAGGTCTTTTACTGCCTGTGCTTCCCGAAGGACTTTTTCCAGGCGTGGTGACACATCTTCTGTTTTACAGTAATAGATCATCTGATTGTGGTCATCAGCATCAAGATAATGGCGAAGCCCGGAATTGATCAGTTCGTCATGCCCGAGTCGGTGAATTAGACAAACAGCATTTGCAGTGGTCTGATAGATGATTTCCAGACGTGACATACGCTTGCATCTGGAAGCAATCATCAGACTATCCATACGTTTTACGTTTGAATGGAGATTCATGTATCTTGCATAGATATCTGCGAGATGCAGCATTTCTTCCTCAAGAAGGTTTGTGCCAGTCTCCATTTCGTAGTTATAAAGCCTTTCTCTGAAACGGCTGAATGTCCGGTCACTGACTGGCTGTTCAGCAAGATGTGTCGTATGCAGAGCATACTGGTAGCGCACATCACAGCAGATGGATTCGACCAGTTCATCGTCAGTAAGCCCGTTGTTTTCTTTCAGCATAAGGCTTCCAATGATGAAATTGATCGGTGTATTTGGCCGAGAAGCATTGTTGTTGCTATAAAGAACAGCAAAGCGTTCTTCATTGATAGCCGGGAACACAATATCAGCAAAATCTTTACACCAGGAATTCATGATTATCTTCTGCGTTCTTGGAGAAAGATTTATAAAACTATCATTCAGAGTGATCTGTTGATACTCGTTTGTTTTAAAGGACATATCGGTACACCTCACTATTGATATGTCCTAATTATACAACAATAGTGAGGATTATGGTAGATAGGTGCTTTTGACACCTAAATCAATCTTGAGACTTCAAAAAAAGAGGACTTAAAACCAGAACCCGGTGTATAACTGTTCATAAAAAGAGCAGCAGAAAAAACTATAAACACAGTTTTTCCTGCTGAAAATGATTATCCACAAAATAAAAAAATAAAATTCGTCATTTTTTACAATGACTTATGCATACCTCTGAACAGCAACCAAGCATCCGATGTTGCATTCTTCCAAATTATGTAACCTTTTTGATATTATCAGGCTAATCGCGCATTTATCATCGGACGGATCAAGATCATCTTTCCAAAGATCCTCTGTGATCTGTCTGAACTCTCAGTTATTGAGAAGCTGTCCGGTGCCGTTCACAGCTCCTTCCCGGTAGATCATTTCCAAGAAAAAAATTAAAGTCAAAAGGACGTTCACATTTTAGAAATAAGAAAGCTGCCTTGTAAATAAAAACACTGTCACATTTAAGCTTTATTTAAGTGCGCCTTTTTGGTGAATTTTCTAACTGGTTGAGGATTAATCCTGCATTTTTGCGGTAAACCATAGTATATAATCAGAATAAAATCTGACGATTTTCCTTAAGTTGACGGTAAATTGACCACATTGAGGTCTGACCCTAGAGTCTTTCTGCCAAATCCCTTTGACAGTCTTCGATACGGAATACGGAGCCTTTACTGTTACGAAAACCTCAGGAATATCGCATTTAGGACGCCAGTCGAGGATATAATCAGCAAGGGCGTTCAAGGTGGCACCGTTCAGTTCAGATACGATTGGCGTATGAGTTTTTGACTGCACTACTGACACTTTGTGATTGTGCCAGTCTATATCTGATAACTTAATGCCTATGATGTCGATTCCGCGAAGCCCTGTGCAGTATGCAACAAGTATAATCGCAAGATTCCTCTTTCCAATGGTGCTAGCTGTATCAGCTGCCTGGGCTATTCCCGAAATCTCTTCTTCAGAATAGGCCGGGATAATACGTCAGTGATCATTTTTCAGCTTCAGAAGAGTATAATCACGGTGCAGGCAATCATTCCCATGAGCCCGAAGGTATTCCGTGGCGTACTTTACACACCTTAACGTACGTCCGGTACTGTCTCCGTTCGAAGCCGGTACTTCGTCAATCAGAAATGACATGACTATAGTATCATCAATGAATTGTGGCTTTATCCCGATCTGTTCAGCGTACCACAAAAAATGTCTGGTGGGAGCCCGGAGATCGTTTTTTGTTGCAGGACTGACAGGGTAACTGTCAAGTATCATTTCAACAAGGTTGTTTGTCTCGTTGGATACAATGTACTTGAGCGGATGAGATTTAGTGCTCGAAAAATCAACGATGCCTCTTTCCGCAAGCGAAGACAGCATACGCATAACGCGCAGTTGGAATCGATGATATTCCCTGCATATCTCACCAGAAGAGCACCTTGTATCAAGATTGTCCTTGTAGGAATCCATCAACTCTGGACTGTATGAGAAGTCTTAGTATCTTATTATTTCTGTTCTTCCGTTCCACACCACATGGCAGAATACAAGAGTTTCAAATAATCATGAAGATTCTTTTTCCAATTTATATATTCCTGGAAATCTTCATCCCATTGACCGCTATTCATTTTCTGCAGACATGTAGCTGCTTCTTTTTTTCCGGAAAACAATTTTTCGAGCAATTTCTCCTGTGAACAGGTTATAATCTTTCTATAATCCGGAAACTCCCTCAACTTCAACAAATATTTTCCACACGGAGAATTGCCATGCATATCATGTATACTCAATTTCTCTCGTTTACTCAACTCCATTTCTTCCATAGTCAGAGGAAGAAATGGAGGAAACAATACTTCCTGCTCATCCCACTTCGCATACTCCGCTCCCAAAGCCTGCTGATAATCTACATAAAGACTATTTTCTGAAGTTTCAATTTCCAGAAGAATTATCTGATTCTTTTTAGAAAAATCTGATTCAAAACCTCCCCTACTACACGAAACAAAAGACTCTGTATATCCTTTGGTATATGCACTTAAAGAAGCTTTACGATCTACTCTCCTTACTGTTGAAATAACTGACTGCTTTTCTTTATTCTGACACATTACTGCAAAAATCCCTGTGTATATAGCAAGTGTTTCTTCAAGTAGTTCAATAAATATCGGATTTAGCTGATGATGTTCCTGAAATATACGTTCCTTTTCATTTTCATAACCATCAAAGAGTAACGCATTCAATGTACGGTACGCATCTTTATCTCTCCACAATAAATCTTTCGGGTCTTTAGAATTCTCAGAACTATTTATTATCAAAAGCTTTCCCTCTTCTGTTCTTTTTCGTATATCTCCACCATAAAATCTTAACATATCAAGTTCTTTTTTCGTTACCACGCTATCACATTTCCCTTCTACACCTAATAATATGCCAAACTCTGGATTACTGATTTTCCAACTATCTGACTAAAAGAACTCCACAATAATCATTTCTTCCATTCAGATTTTTCTTCCATGTTTTTTTCCCATTTATGCATATTGTTAATCCTGTTTTCTGTATACTGTTTGCAGAGTTCATTATCTAAAATCGAAATATCCAGCATTCTTTGAATATACTCATTTAGTCTCTCTGGATCCTTTACTTTTTCAAATTCCCATTTCATTCTCAGTTCATCATATTGCAAAAATATACTTGTTCTCTGATGCAATTTATCTGTCAATGAAAAGACCTTTGATATCCCTGCCTGAAACGCAACTATACCAAGTGCACATATGGCCATTATTTTAAACCGTTCAGGATGATACTCTATCGCATTAAATGCCAGAAATATTCCTGCTAAAACTCCAAAAAATATCTCTGTCCCAAAAATCCACTGTACTCTGTTTTCGTACATTTCTCGTTTTTTATTTGCATTACTAATCTGGTCCTTCAGTTCATTTCTAAACATACACTCCCGACCTTTAAAGCTCATAATCTCCCACTTGATAACAGAATAACATTTTCTTATATACAACTGAAGATTCTTTTTCCATTCAAGATAATACTTAATATTATCAATATTTTTCACATTATAATTATTCCTTCTGACCTGTTCCCAGACAGCTTTCGCATTCTCAATTGAAGAAGGGTCTAAAATCATTTTTCTAAGTTCTGTCAGCTCATCTCTTATTTTTTCAGTCAATACAGTGGGAGATATCTTTGAATCCTTAAATACAACCAGATATTTTCCATAAGGCGGCTTATTCCTGATTCCCCGCATTATTCTTTCATCCGGTGTCAATTCCATTCTTTTTAATTCAAGATTCATAAATGGCGGAAAAAGAATTTCTCTTTCATCTGGATACTTACTCATTTCTCCTAATACCTCATTTATATCCAGATACTCTATACTTTGATCAACCTTAAACTCAAAAAATGTCAGATCCTCTTTTTCCTGAAATAAATTCACCTGTTTCTTCTCGTTCAATGTTGCCGACAGAAATGATTCATTAAACTTATGGGTCTTCATGTGAAGATATGTGTAACGTCTGTCATCCCGATACGTATATGCCGTTCTTTTTTTAATCAGATATGTATACTTGCAGATTGCTGAATATAAATTACAATATACATCCAAAAGCTCATTCATATTATTCAGAATGTCCGGATCCATCCATCTTCCTTCTGCTGATAATCGAACCTGCTCACTGCCAATGTCATCAAACATCAACATATTAATTACTTCATAGGCATTTTCTATAGCGTAGAATTTTTCTAAATGCTTCTCGTTATCCGATAACACAATATTCTTTCCGGCATTTTGATAATACAGCAAACTACGAATCTCTTTTGCTGAAAATATATCTCTATATGTTCCATTATCCGCTTTTTTTCTTCCTATACGCTCCAAGCTCATCTTTTCTTACCCTCACACATTTCTTCGAACTATACCAGCTAATTTTCCTCCCGCTGTATCATAAAGGCTCCATCATCATCTTCTTTTGTTAAAGATACTACATATGACATATCTGCACATTCCTTAATCAATCCCTTCATTCGCAGCTTCTCTTTCATATTCAGTTTTAATATTCCCTGCATACTTTCATATAACATATAATATTCTTCTGGCTGTTGTTGTAGAATTTTGTCAATTTCATCCTGCCATTCCGGGTAAGTACATCTCAGATTTTGGAGCTTTTTTCTCGAAATCAAAGTGTCCTTATTTGTAAATTGTAAAGTTGGCGCAATCGCATTATGCATTTCTTTATCAATCTTCTTACGTGACAAAAACATCTTATGAACAACAGGTGTTCTGTCTTCTCCTGATGAAAAAGTAAGAACAAGCCCTATTCTGCATGCCATATCTATCGTCTGGAAAGGCCTGAACCGGAATGCTATAAAACACATTTCACTTATCATATTATTAATCAGAATACAATACATGGATTTTTGCTTTTTGGAAATAATAACCTGTCCCTGATATTTCTTTGCAACATTCTGTTCTGTATGATTTTTCTCACCCGTCCATAATATGAACTCAGCACGGCATATTCCCTCTGAAGATCTGTTCAACGACAGTTTCCCCTTAAGCCATTTATCCTCCATTTCACCTGTACTATGAAAAAGCGTATAATATTCTCCTAATATGCCTTTAAACTCTTCATCATCTGCATTTGTAATAAATCTGTTATTTAACGGAAACACTACTGTATTTTCATTCACTGATCCATTGATCAGATAATCCGTACCAACCTCCAGGACATCTGCAAATGCCATCAACTGATATAATGTGATTTTACATTTTCCGCTTTTTAATTTTGAAATTTCCGGCTGCTGAATAGAATATCCTTTTCTCTGACATAACCTTACCATATCCACCTGTGAAATCCGTTGTTTTTTCATCAATTCTTCTACTCTTATCCATATCTGATCCAGACATATAAGTTTATCTTTTACTTTTTCGGATTTATCCATACTCCCCCCTGATTCCAAATTAATTCTTTAAATTTCACTCATATATGCACAACCTTATTGCATTATTTTTAGTGATTAATATTCTCATATAACCGTTTCTGTCCAGTCATACCCTTTTCTTTCATTTGCAACAATCTATATATGCCTTCAGAAACTCTTTACATAATTCTTTGTACTGTTGTGTAATAGCACCTCTCTGCTGAAAACTCTTTTTATTTACACCATGCCTCATGGTCCACTGCACTGCCCGCTCCCATGCCGGGTTATTTAACACATAATCCCAAAAGTTCTGCTCCCTCTCTATTCCGTTATTTTCTGTATCTATATCAGGAATATTAATCTTAATAAACCATTTTTTCATCACTCCGTAAATATCTACATTAAATGGAAACAGTATTACTTTATGATTTTCGAGATACTCTTCTGTTAAATCATTGTTAAGCGGAGCTTTCCTGACATATAATTCTGAAAATTTTCTGTCATATTCCTTACCCACCACAATATAATATTTTTCTTGTTTTATTGCCATAAGCAAGATTTCTCTTAAATCGTTTTGTTCTTCTGTGTCAGTATTCTGTTCCTTTTTCAAGTTGTATCCTGGATCATACACTGACAGAACCATGTCTTCCTGATCAATACTTTGAATTTTAAACAATTCTCTATTAACACTCTTTTTCTCTATGAATTCTTCAAGAATATTGACCAGAATCGGATCGGTAATAATATAATTCGGATCTGCTTTCGTTTTTACAGTTTTCTTTAAATAATTTTCTGTTTTTTCTCTTATATTCAGCCCATATTTACTGGTTTTTTCCACTTCTTCAGAAGCTTCTTCATTCATTATGGAAACAATATCCAAAATTTTTTCAGCTTTACTCTGAAGATCAGTCCTGTTAACCTTCCATACAATCATTTTATCTTCTGATGAAAACCATTCGTATACATCATTGAAAGTAACATGGACACTATCCTCCAGCTTATATTTCTTTGTATCTTTTTTCAAATGCTGCATAAAATATGTTGTGTCTGCCCATACATTTTGTTCACAAATATACGCTACATCCGAATTTTTCCCAAAATAAAGAACCCCCATTAATAATAAATATGGACTCCTGGAATTTTTCACTACATCAGACAACTGATTTTTAAGTCCAAGTTTCTTTATATGTTTTGCTACAATCTCCACATATAATTTAAAGCATTTCCATGCCAGTTCCTCAAACCTGCCATTCATTTTCTCAGTAAAATGACTTCTACTTATCAATAGACAATCAGAGGCATTCATTCCCATAATATCCATACTCACCGGAATATATCTGGATATCAGATTGTCTTCCTTTCTATTTTTAATAGTTTTATTCCTTACCAGAACACCCTTATAACAGAACTTATCGCTTATCATCTGATCAGAAAACAATTCTGCATCATTTTCCATTTGAACAAAAACTTGTTCATCTCTCATCCAGAAACAAGCCTCACTCATGTCATTCTTTAAGATATAATCTATATTACTACCAGTGTCTCTTAATATAGTCCCGGAATCCTTATCAAGAAATTGCTGCACATAAGAATCAACTACTTCACCGGATTCAGATTTGGATAACTTTTTCGATATTATTGCCACACGAACAGGAATAAAACTATTCGGAATCACCTCACCAATATATCTTGTGAGACATTTTTTTATATCCCGTAATATTCCATCATAATCAAAAACTCCATTACCTGTATTTAAAATACTCTCATAATGTCCTGATTCCTGAAGTTTACTCAAGAAATCCGCCCAGTCAACATCCAATATCAGTTCTGTACCAACCCGATTATCTGATAAGAAAACATAATTAATCTTTCCCAGCTGTCTGGGTGAATACAACTGAATATCCAATCCATGTTTCTCATTCATGCCTCTTGTTATAATTCTGATCCGGTTTGTCATCATAAAACCAGACTGAATACCTATCCCAAAACTACCTGTTGGCTGCATCCATATCGGCATACGTCCTATCTCTTCAAAGTATTTCTTACGTCCGCTCCATCCGGTTCCAATCACAGCCAAAGCCTTAAGGCATTCTTCATCCATACCTACACCTGAATCAATAATATGGACCCTCAATACTTCAGAACAAGATTTCTTTCCTACATCTGAAACGGCATATTCATCTTCCTGAACAAGCTCCACTCCAACTTTAATGGCATAGTCTTTTAAATTAACGTAATCCAGACTAGAAAGAGTTTCATCTACATGTCCATTTTCATCAGCAGTAAAAACATGCATATTTTCTTCTTGTTTCCATTTCAACCATAACATCAGCTTCGTAGCATCCATAGCATTCTGTATATATTCTCGCAGAAATACCAATTGTTCTTCATACAGCTTATCACCGATAAGGACACTCATAAAACGTTTGTTATCAACTTCGAAACGCGCCTTTCCAAAACTCTCGTATTTTTCACCATTCAGATAAATCTCAAGATTACAATAATTGAATGTGCATCCTTCCATTTCTTTCGGTGCCACACGATTCCAGTTAGAAGTAATATTCCCGATATCCTCTCTAATATACTGAAACCACTGATCCATAATTTTGCACACTTCATAATCAGTAGTATACGCTTTTGCCTGAATCTTTCGCTCTGTGACAAGAAAATGTGAGATGGATAAATGTTTCTGCAAATGTTTCATACTTGTTTTTGGCAATGCCCCAAAATGCTGCAGAAGCATACTATCAAACCGGTTATTATCCAGGTCCAGCAAATCTCCAATACGAAGCAGTAACGCTATAAACTGCGGATGTATTCTTTCAGTTCCAAACCCAATCGTCTCCTTAGGCAGTTCCGAAAAAATATAATCCAGATCTTTACCATGAGAATATACTACTTTTCCAAGTAAATTATAAAGACGGTTTTCAGCGACTTCTATACCTATAGTTTTAGACAGATTCTCAAAAAACTTTTTACTACGTTCCTCATGATGGCATCTAATATAATCTGCCGTAATCATCATCACATTTTTCTTAACAACAACAGGCCAGTCGTTTGTCAGTTCATATATCTGAAATACGTTTTCGCTCTCATCAATTCCATCTAATTTTTCTTTATTATGCAGTACATTATGTAGCTGGCGACAATATTGGAGTGCTTCCTGCATATCAGATTCCGGATTATTACAAATATTATCCAGATACTTCTGAAATTCCCTGTCATCCCGCCAGAGTTCCAAAGCTTCCTGATGCTGAATCACCATTCCAATATCATGACCATACGCCGCATTCAGCAAGAGCCATGCATTTCCAATTCCGAATCTTTCTATTCTCCATCTTCCCAATAACATCTCTATAGATTCAATTATCGTTCTGGAATGTTCCTGATCATGCACACTATAATTAGGAAAATCATGCGCTATGATGGAAGTCTGATGTATATATCTGTTTTTAGTATTCTGCCACTCATAATAAATCTGTATTTTTCTATTATCCGATGCACATTTCTGAGAAAAAATCTTCTCCAGATAAGTATCCGCATTAATACATATCTTAACATTGTTCTGATTTCCTTCATTAATTACGTTAGTGATTATCATATCATTATCATTCATAGTCTTTCTCCTCACATCTCGGTTATATTCAATACATTGTCACGAATCCCTTTAATAATTTGATTTTTGCATATACTGATTCCAGATGATAATTTATTACCTTCTTCCGCCAAATCAATTTGTTCTGTTAATTTCTCAATTATTGCAAAAAAATGAAGTACAAATAGCTCTTCTATACGTATTCTATCTGCTTCATCTGTCACTGCTTCCCAGAGATCCCGATAATTCTGACGATAAGATTCATTGATTTTCATATCAGCATCAGTCTGAAACAAGAGATAATATATAATTACCAACCCATTTTCTTTCACTTCTAAATACAATCCATCTGCATATCTCTCGCATATCTCACACCATCTTCTGATAAGGTACTCCCCTTCCCGAAACATACAGGCAGACAAAATAATAACATCTGTTTCCGGTTTTAATTCTGTTTCATTAAAACATTCTGTTATTTTATATCCGGATCTACCATTATCTTTAAGACTTTCTGCAATCTTTTTTAACAATGGATTTGTGCAGTAATATTTCTGATTTTTATTATAATCTATCTCCTTCAAAAATACTTCCTCATCCCATGCCATATTATTACACGCCGCTGCCTTTCGAAATAATTCCGGATATAAATACACTGGAACATAATACTCCTCAGGATGAATACAACCTTTCCCCATATCCATCAGTTTAATAGTACATTCCATATAAAAATTCTGAATCGCCGCAATAAATAACCGTATACTACGTTTCACTAAAAACACCACCTCTATTTTTTGTAATAAAAAAAGACCTAACAATCGCGTTAAGTCTTTTTATATAGTTATTTGCTACAAAATTCCAATATACTTCAAATCTTCTCCCCATGAATCAGAAAATTCATCTATCCATTTACGAAAAATTCTCTCCATCAGTCTATCTCTGTTATCCTGCATAAGCATTCTCTTATTTTTTATGAGTGTGTCCATATCTGTACGTTCATCACTGTAATATAAACTTCCCCATTCCAGTTCCTCCGCAGATACAAACACATTTAAATAGCCATGATCTTCCATCCAACTTTCCAGTTCATGGAACATATATGAGATAAGATTAAAATAAAGTCGTCTGCTCTTCTTACTGTCATACTGACAGATTTTTTCACAATTATGATAGAAAACTTCCACAATAAATTGAATATATGAATTACGAAACGGCAAAACAACATCACTATTCTCGCCATAGCGATATCCTCGATAAATAATATTATCCTCTACTCTCAAACTGTTTCCAATCACACTCTGGTCTGTCATCTGAAGAATAACACTCAAAAGCATCTGCTTTCTTGTCTGAAAGTCCTTATCTGATGTTTTATGAAAAACATAATCCTCTATTTCTTCTATAGGTGTAAATATATTATCCGCTTTTTGTCTCTTTTTTCTAAGAATCTCAAGTCTAATCTGAGCAAGTAATCCCGGAATATCATTTTTAATATGTTCATATTCAATATTCCTGAACTCATTCTGTCTCAGAATCTTTGTAACTGGTTTCAAATTTCGAATACGTTCAAGAAATTCTTCCGGTTTCCATTCGCTTAATTTACCTGTATATTTAATAAAATCTTCCGAAAAACTCTCACCCATAAATTGCTGATCAAGCATTAGTTGACAATTCGTAACCTTAGAAACCATTGTCCTAAATGCACTATACACATATAAAGAAAAGAAAAACACATTCGCTCTAAAAACAGCTATACCTAACTGCTTCATACTAACTGCGTTCTCCTCTACAGCTTCTTTTTCTTTTAACTGTCTATATACCTTTTTCTTCTGTTTCAGATAATTAGTGTTCATATACAAACAATTAAAGATTGCCCATGCATCTTCAAAGCTTATAGAATCCATCACTGCAAAAGGCGTAAATATCATCTGTACATTATCACCTGCTTCCTCATATCTGCATTTAACGATCAACTCTGGTGCATAATCTCCCAAAGTCTTAACTACGTATGGATTATAATATTGGAAAAAACCGCACTTTATCTCTTCGTCACCTGTAACAGAATCCAGGCGATCCGGCCATAAATACGAGTTATCCACATATTTCCATTGAGTTCCTCCAGCAGCACACAATCCTCTGAAAATCTCTCGCTGAAAACTGATAATATATGGATTACCTGTTGTTTCTTCCCTATTTTCTTCAATAGCAGGTCTGATAAACGGAAGCTCTATCACATATGGTATCATCTCCTGCTGATACATAAAAATTTCCTGTGACGAAATCCATCCTATTTCATCAATACCAACATAATAGCAAATTGTCAATGATTCAAAAAATCTTTCTACTAAAGCAGAATCATCCTCCTGCATCATAAGTTTATTCTTTAATTCCAGCTTGGATTCCGGTGCACATGCTACAACCATCTTAATCTCAAGATTCGGATTCATTCTCATGATGAATTCATATATCTGATAAAGAGAGCGTCCTGTATTCACAGTATCATCAAATACATAAACAGTATGATATTGATCATCTAAAGTACTTATGGATTCCTTAATGACAAAACGATTGCTCAAAACCACCAGACTGCCATATTTCTTATCCCAATCCCGAAGACAGCTACGTAAACTCCGGTATAGCCAGTATGCTTTTCGGCACATAAAAATAACCGGTGCATTCTCAGCAACCGCTTTGTCTAAAACATCTATCAATGCCCTGATCGTCAGTTTTCCTCTTTTATCTCTCTCATATAAACTGTATATGCTCCTTTCTGTCATATCCATTGCTCCCTTTCTGCTATATCCATTGCTCCCTTTCTGTCTTGTACCACTCCCTACACAATATGCAAATGTGCATATTTTTATGCACATTTGCAAATTACTTAATAATATACCAGTTACCCAATTTTGTCAATGATTTATGTTCGACTTTTTCAACAAAAAAAGTGTACAAAGTACCATTCCACTATGTCACAAGTGAATAAATATAATAGTACTATGTCCACTTCTCTTCTTAAACGCGACACTGCGACGATTTAAGCCCTCCGCTTTTATCCATGTACTATATTATATCAATTTTCCAATATTATTCAACATTTTTCGCGAAATTTCTGTCAAATTGCCATATTTCATTCCAAATCACCGGACTGTCTCATTTAATCTTAGAAATAATCTCCAATCCAATCTCTACATCCATGCTCCTTCCAAACATTTCTATAGCAATATGGGCTTTTCGCTTATGCCTGTCAATCTTCTTTATACAATCTTCCATACCCTTTAATGGTCCATCAAATACTTTGACATAAGCATTCTCAATAACTCCTGTAGACATGCGTACCAATTGTTCTTCTCTTCCCAGTTTCAGAAGCAAATCCACTTCCTCTCCTGATAACGGAACAATTTGTTCCCCTGTCCTCAATAATCTGATCATTCCTGTTACTTTTCTGAGACTATCCATAAGCTGTTTCAAATCAGAAGTAACCAAAAACACATATCCCGGAAAAAGTACTGTTTCCTGAATATGCCACTCACCCTGAAACCGCTTCTTCTGCTGATAGTATGGAACAAAGCAGTGTTCCAATATATTACTGCTGATTAACCGCAGACACTGGCATCGGGCATTTTCTTCAGTACCTGCCCGCACCTGCATTACATACCATAGCGACATTAACATTCCTCACCCTTCATTAAGAACATAGGTAACGTGAACTTCCTGAAAAATTTTGCAATCATCTCTTTTAATCTGCATGTTCTCATCTTCACTAACAGAAGATTTACTTCTCTGCATTTCCACCAGCCTTGCTGGTTTCGGCTTATAGGACTTTTTCTTTAGACGTTCTATAAGAGCGTTTATGTTTTCTTCCAGACTTCTCCCCTATTCCTCTTTGATATGGTTTCGCAGGTCAGAACTGTGAGGAACAGTTCTCTCTCGACTTCCCTCTGGTATTTATTTTTGTTCATACCTTCCTTGGTACTATTCGGACCTCCGACTACCTGCATTTCTTTTACCATCCTTCTTCTGGTTGTCAGGCATACTTTCTGTTTACACACGTTGTCTTCCATCCAGACCACGATGTCGACCCTCTGGTGACTTTAGGATTTCGGTGCTCAATAGCTATCCCTGTTATCTTGCTGTCTACGCTTAGCCTGCAACGTTACCGCGACAGACTCAAGACTCGCTTCAAATGCTGTGGTTAGCAGCTTATTTGATGGGGCTTCCACCCACCGGACTATATACCCTTAGCTGGACGCACGGTCTGACCACAATGCTCACTGCCTTCAGCGGACAACGAAGATTATCTTGTTAAATCCGGCTTCGATGGCATCATGGATGGAATAGTCCATAATAATCTCATCATGTAATCCCACCGGCTCCAATTGCTTGATTCCTCCGCCGAAGCGTGAGCCGATACCGGCTGCCATAATCAGTAATGTTGTGTTTTTCATATGCTATTTCCTCCATTTGAAAATCAATCGCCAAAATGTATATCCAGCCACACCACCCAGTACATTCATAATTACATCATCTGTCTGCAGATATCCCCGCTGTGTCACAAACTGTATCAGTTCAATGCCAGCGCTGAGTCCAGTCAGCACCAGAACGGCTGTGCGAAATTCCCGCAGTCCTCTATGCAACATCGGAAGAAACACCCCTACGGGCAGGAACATAATCATATTCTCAATCTCATGCGCTCTGCTCTGCGCTGTTGTTCCCCAGGTGCTGAAAGGAATCAAATCAGCGGCAGTTCTGCTTCCCGGTTCTCGTGACAGCAGTGTGACCTGAAGCAAAACCGCTCCGTAAAATGCCAGAAACATACTCTTACCTAGCAGCGAAACATAGTTGCTCCGCTTTTCCTTGTCCATGATTCGACTGTGGTTTAATACTGTTAAAGCCAGGGCAGTACAAACTGCAGCCGCCAATCCATATTTCAGATATGGAAATGTATCGCAGATATCATGCAAAATAATCTCTATCATTCCGTGTCCTCTGCCAATACTTCAACCTTGATTTTCCCCACTACCGCATCCGGAAACTGCCGACACTGATAAGCCACTTTTATATCCGCTTCTCCCACTTTCTTCGGAATCATATAAATCTTTTTAAATTCAACCATTCTTCCTTGCAGCAGCTTGTCCAAATGCAGTACAACATCTCCATCTTCCACTCTACGGTAAAAATCTTTGTTAAATGGTGTAAGCAGCGACACCGGAACATTCATCAGCTCTGACGGATACGCCAAACCGGAAGCTAAAAATACCCTGCTTGCACAGTCAAACGCATTCTGCATCTCAAGGGACGGTATCTTATGGATGGCTTTCTTCTGTCTGGCCGCATGGAACGGGTCTGAAATAGTGCTAAACTTCGAAAGAGATTCCCACTCATCCTCATCAATCACCCATACATTTTCCGGCTCGTCCATGTCCACATAGATTTCTTCCGCCATCGCCTTTCCATCATTGTGCAGCGTAATCTTTAACTCTACCGCATTTTCCATGCAAAGAGACATCTTCCATTTTCGCAGATATGTTTCCAGCTCCTCTATATCCGGAATTCTCTTTTTAAATGCAGCTAATTCCTTTTCGCTTACCCAATTCTCCAAATCATTCGGAATCTTATGATTCAAGATATCTCTGGCATCCTGTTCGAATAGTTCAAAGGTCATTTCAGGCACATCGGGGTCTGTTACGGCAAAAGACATATTTTCATCCATATACTCCACATTATCCAGGACTGGCAACTTCGGCAGAATAAGCTGAATCTCATCCGCATCATTTATCTCTATCCACAGATTGGGACGCTTTTTATCCGTTTCTTCCTTCTCATTCGATGCCAGTTTCTTACAATCCGTCACAAACGGTTCATCCGTTATCACTGCTGTACGCAACTGATTCAGCAAAAGGTTCTTTAAGTCAGCGGCCCTTTTAAAAGTATGATACAATGCCTTATTTTCTACGGACTTTCGATATTCCTTTAGTTTTTCCAACTGTGTCCTGTCCGTATCCATCGGTATGTCTCTGTCGCAAAAATAAAGCATCACCGGTTTATTCGCTTTCAGATGATATTCAATCTCCTCCACCGTGCCACTGGCAAAACCTTCTGTCGGTGTCCCAAGCCTTGTCCAGAATATCGCAATCAGCATATCACTCCGCTCACAGAGCTGGCGATTCAGCGTCTCTTGTGGCGGACATCCCATACGGGCGGCAGAATCTTCTTCCCATCTCAATGGAAGAAACACGCATTTTCTCTCCGCTGTGTTATGGCGATTCCACTCCGCCAAAGCCTCCACAACCTTTGCTCGTTCCTTCGCCACATCAGATGGAGAGGCAATCATTACATTATATACATTTGCTTTATATGACATTTTCAACCTCCCACGGGGAAAAACTCACTGATTTTAATAGTGCCTGACTTGTCTATCACACACCACGCAGGGATTCCCCCTTGGATGACTGCCGCACAAATAGTGCGGCGAATATTTTATAAAACTTTTAAATTTTCTTTATAGAAAATTACCGATACCTGACCCCTTCTATCTTCTCAAACAATTGGAGTTGTCTCATAGTATCTGACCCTTGCAGCCTAAATATAACTGGCAATTTCCGTAAAAGAGAAGCCAGGAAGAAAGAATTCCATCCTATTTTTGTTTCAGCGCCCAATCCGTTCGGGCTGGCAGCAGACTTATATTAGTTGTGGGAAAGAAAATAGAAAACATGTAAATCGTATTTCTGGAATTTCTTTACAAGTCACCTCTGCAAAATTATATTTAGGTCTGGAACACCCATCAGATCGGGAAAACGATAAACAACAATTTTCGCCTCAATATGTTGGTTAAAACAGCCTTTATGAATTTTTCAGAGAACTTTAAGACTTAGTTTATTTACTTTATTCATACTTCATATGGTCTGACCCCAATGTGGTCACAGACATATACCTGACAGTTTTTCCCATTTTCCCTGGCATTTGTACAGTCTGTATGCATGACAGGAGAAAGCAGCATATCTGCGCAGACCTGCGTTCCGCTTCAGTTTTTAAAGCAAACTCCCGGTTTAGTCTGCTTATCATCCCCTTGGAAATATTCAGTTTTCCACCCGTCAGGTCAGACAGAAATCCCCTGCTCTTATCAATGGATGTACAGCATGTACACGTTCACCTGTCTGACTGTTGTAATAAACATCCGCATGGTATTCCGTTACATCCAGTACCATTCGGATATTTACCATCTGCTTTACAATGGTTTTTGCGGTCTTTTTAAAAGTACTGTCTTCCAGGACTTCTTCCGGTGGCGGAAGAAAAATGACTGGCTGTGTGGGCTCCTGTTTCCTGCGGCAGTGGCCTTTATGTCCTGGCTGTCCGCCTGGTTTCCTGCCTGTTTTTTCTCTGCTGTTTGTGATCTTTTTACGCTGCACTGCTTTTGAAGAGGGAATGGAAGAGTTTTCATAATCCCTGTTGATCTGGGCAGTCAGTTTCTGGTGCTTCCCTTTTTCATCTTCCAGCTGGGTCAGGACGTCATATAGCTTATGAAGAAGCTCTTTTTTCTTATCATACAGTTCATCACATTCACGTTCTGCTTTCAGGGCACGCTGCTCAAGCGCCTTTTTCTCTGCCTGCAGCTTTTTTATTTCCCGCAGATGTTCTTTCTGCATATCTTCGAATACTTCAAACCAGTAATTGTGGACACGGATCGTCTCCTGATGGCATCTGCAGATCTCCTGGTCACGCTCTTTGAGCATCCGTTCCAGGGAACGGATGCTCAAACTGTAGACAAACTTACTTTGATGATGTCATCAAAGTAAGTTTGTCTACAGTCTGAAAGGCTCCTTACGGAGCCTTTACTTGCCAGCTATAATTCTGCCTGCATCAAAGCCAAGCAACATCAATTCTATAGCCTGAGCATCAGTTTTTCTAAATTTAAGATAATAATACAATGTGTCTAAGAAATTCGTGAATGCTTCCTTTTTTTCTTTTGTAAGCGGTATGTTTATATTATCTCTTAATATGAAGCTAGCAATACGAGCTAATAAAAATTTCTCATTTATATATAGCCATTTATCATCTTCAAGCTGGGCTTTTAACTGCAGAGGCCGCCTTTTCAAAAGCCAGAACGTTTCGTATGCCTTGATTTTCACCTCATTAATGTGACCTATTTCCTGATAACTTTTTAATCTTTGAATATCAGAATAATAGTCCATAACAGCGTGATTCAGTGCCATTTGGTGAATAAAGACCTTATCCTGCAATTTATTGCTATCAATAAAGGCTTGCATCTCTGCTTGAAACTGCTTTATGCGATTCTTAATTGCTTCTTCCGTTATCTCATCAACAAGACCATTATAGTCAGTATAAATATTCTCAATATTACGCATTCTCACATCCTCGTAATTCATCTACCAGAAAATAATTTTTCGACATCAGAAAGTTACAAAATGCATCACATTCCACCTCTTCCATTTCACCAGTATGAATTCTTGCACTGTTCTTCAATTTATGGTTTCTTACCACACCTGACTTTATCTGTCTCATACTTTCATTGGCAAAATCTTCTGTCTCTTTTGAATAATAATTTTTTTCTGACATCATAAATTTCCTCTCATTCATATAATACATTTTGTATACATGCTGCAGCAGTATTATCATCTAACAAAGGTTCTTTCTCCTCAACAGGACAAGCCTTACTAATTTCGTCTTCTTCATCTACTATTTTTTGAGACTCATTTCCATCCGGTTCTGTCTTCACTCTTTGCAAATGCTCTTCTTCCAAACGCTTTACTTCACAAAAAAAGCTGCTCATCTCATCCGCTAGCCCCGTTAAACGATTCAGCAGACTGGTGTATTGCTGAAATAACATGTCATCCTGATAATATGGATAAACAATGTGGTGATCTATTTCACCCCATCCTTCCTCAAACAATGTCCTCACTTGAATCTCAATATAAACGCCATGATATTTAACGATATAATGTACTGATCGATATATCTTTTTATTTTTTATTTCATCAGGCGGAAGCACAGTTTCATATATCTCTCGTGCATCACCATCTCGAATATGAACCTTCGGCATTTCCGCCATATAAGTATGCTCTGTATCCTCGTCAAAATCCTTTAAGCAATCATCCAAATAGTACTGGGGATTATCTTCAATTTTTTCTTCAAGATATGCGTGAAATTTCTTCCAATCAGCTTTAAAAAGTATAAAACAACGAATTCCAATCAAGTCTGTAAGAAATTTTTCATAATTATCCTTATCCAGCGTTCTATACTTCTTATAATTCTCCTGTCGCTTTCTGATAATCTTTACAATTAAATGTTCTGCATCCTTCACTCTTGTTCGTATAGAATGAATACCATTTTCGGAAATGTTCATCAAGAACTCTTTCTGAAATTCAGCCAGTTTCTGTTCATATGAACTTCTCTTTTCGGAAAAGTCTTTATAAATATATTCAAGCTCTTCCCATTTAATATCAGCTACCTCAAATTCATCTTCAGAAATATTATATTTCTTTAATAGTTCATTTTTCGCAATCAATCGGTAATCCCACCCTCATAGTCAATACTTATATATGCCAAAACATCCCTGCAAAGTTCAATACTTCACAAGAATGCTGATAAGTCATAACATAAATCCCCTCGTAGTCTAATACGCTACAGCATCTATGCTTATTATTCAATTTGCAGCTATACAGATATAACTAAAAAAATTCTCCATTGCTTTATTATATCTAAAACATTTTCATTTTTCAACTTTTTTATCACATTTTATAACTTTTCTATGAACCATTTATGATAATGTCCTAATATACCACAAAGGAAAACGTCCCAATGTAGTATAATTGTAAACTTACGACTACTGGTTCACCTATATTTCCACAGAAAATCCAGTATTTATGCGGGTAAATCGATTTTAGTCGTAAATTCACTGGAAGTTCACATATTGGCAGAAAATCATGCCGCACCAACGATTTTCATATTATTCCGGGGATGCAGCTCTTTTAATATTTCAGCCTGTTTTTTAGCCGCAATATGTATATAAATCTGAGTTGTTTTTATGGAACTATGGCCCAAAATCTGCTGAACACAGCTTACATCTACGCCCTCCTCTATTAAATATGTCGCAAATGAATGACGAAACATATGAGGAGTAATATTTCTCTCGATCCCAGCCTGCTTTGTATACTTCTTCAGCATCAGCCGGATAGATTGTTCCGTATACCTGCTTTCTCTGTTGTTTACAAAAAAATAACCACTTTTCTTGATCGACTGCTCATTTTCATCGTAATATTTTTTCAAGACCTCTAAAATTGAAGTGTTGCTGATCTGTACATATCGTTCCTTCCCGCCTTTTCCCATAAGCCTGATCAAGCCCGTATTCAGATTAATGCTGTCGTCCCGGATGTTGGAGATTTCATACACTCTCGCCCCGGTTGCGAAAAACACTTCAATCACGGCTACATCACGCAGCATAAATTTACGGGATGCTTTATCGTTCTCATTCAGGCATTGATACATATGGTTCAAAAGCTTCTCTATTTCTTCCCTGGGAATGATTCTGGGGAGGGTTACTGTTTCCTTGAATTTGACTTTTATTTTCCGGAAAGGGCTTTCAGCAATGATTTCAGTTTCTTCTAAATAGTTATAAAACGCTTTTATTGATGCTATCTTCCGCTTTACAGTCTTTTGCTTGTAGCTCTTATGCAAATGCGTAACATACTCCTCAATCTTTTCCTTATCAGGTTCATCCACACATATATATTCGAAATACTGACGCAAGTCAATACGGTATGCTTTCAGTGTTTTCCTATCGAGTTCCTTTCGATATTCACAGTACTCCAAATATGCTGCCAGTTTATCTTCTAATCTCATTTTAGATTCCTCCTATCTGTTATAAGCATCATACTACCGTATTTGGCACTAATTTCAATAGGAGCAATTATTAAATATAAAATGCAAAAATATGTTCGGGCAAAAAATTTCCTGTGCCATTGACCTTTTCAATCAATGCGCAAGGGGATTTTTTTCTTTACTTACAGAACCGGCCAGCAATCTTTTTTAAAAAAGGAATTACAACCGGAGCTTCACTAATATATTCTACAATCACAAGAAGCACCAGAAGAAAAACAACCCATAGGAACAGATATATCTTTTCAGATTTTCCTATCGTCTTCTTCATATCTAAGATCAGATAGTCACCCCGAAAGCACTCCTGAATATCATCCTCGGTCAATATCTTATCGTAGGATTTTTTCAGTTTCTCATAACTTTCATAAACTTTATTCATCTGATACTTTGACTGCCCATAACAAATGAACAGATATACCACAGAACCCACCAGGACTAATTCCAGAATTACCGTGATATCTTTTGTAAAAATATTGTTCAACGGCTGGTCTGATACAATACCGGCTATGACCACTGTAAATAGGAAGCCAAATATTGCTATAACATTTGCTTTAAACTTATCAAGTAATTCTGTGGCGTATTCCCCGGTTCTCGACACAATGTCACTTATAAATTCTGCCACTTTGTTTTTCAGTTCAAGATACTGTCCTACGTTATCTTTCAAATACAGATTGTAATTAGACTGGATAGAGGAAAGAACTTTTTCGTCCAGGTTCAGCAGCGGCTCATATTTGCAATGCAGACAGATAATATTTCTTGCAATAATGGCTTTGTCAATAGAACTTCCGCCTGAATATATCCAGTCATATATTTTGTACAGCACCTGGTTTCCCGTTATCTCATTTAGACGGCATACATAATCAACAGAACGCTGTCCCATGATCTGCAGTTTCATCTGCCCGCCCTGAATCGTAGCATTGGATGCAATGAAGCCTGCTGCCAAAATTGTTTCCAGCTTCATGAACAATTCTTTGAATGGGTTTCCCTCATACCCTACTTCTATCTTAAAATCATCCGGCAGCAATCCATAGGAATCCTGGTTATAAAAGTACGTATTATCCCTACAAGCCAGCAAACGCTGTGTCCTGCTAAAATTACAATCAATCTCTCTATTCCCCACAGGAAGAAAATACATTGTTTTCGTATAAAAAATATTTGGACTGTCAAATAGTTCAAACACTATATTTTTCCCTGCCCCATCCAGAAACATAGAGAATGTTTTCAGCACGTCTTCCATAGATAAACCGACAATATCCTCCACAAACTTTTGGTATCGGTAAATTGAAAAGTGCCCATCTGCCAGTGTTTTATTTATCTCTATTTTTGTAAAAATCATCTCATCTTCCAGTGTCTCTTCAATAAACGCTCTGTACTCTGCTTCAGTTGAATTTTTCACTATTATGAAGGGATCTTCATTTTCCAACGACAAAAAAATTCTGACTTCATCCCTTGATGGAATCTTTTGTATGACCTCCATCAATTCTGAAAATCCTAAAGCCTGAGAAGATGGGAATGAAAAACAGGCGGAATAGAATTTCCTGCGTTCTTCTTCTTTCAATCCCAAAACCTTATCCCTTATATGCTCCAGCAAAGCAAATCCCTCCTATCTCCCCTCCCTACGCTCAAATGTCCGGAAGGTTATATCATTATCCATACGGATCTTGAGATACCGTTTGCCATCACCGTCCTCATATGCCTCAATGATGTCTTCCAAATCTTCAACCGCACTAGATACTTTGATCTGAATTCCGCTATATACATCATACGTTTTCTTCATTTTAGGCTTAATCATTGACAGAACTGGCTTAAACTGATGGTCAAAGTGTTGTTTTTCAGGCAGGTCGCACAGTTTCTGAATAAGTTCTTCTTTCTTTTCCGCCTTCATGTCGTTAGGGGAATAATTCTTAATCGTTTTATCTAACATTTCAGAAAAATCAAACTGCTCGACACTACTGAAATACAAGTACATTGCATTCCGGATTACCATATGGTCATATGGTGCATCTTTTTTCAGATTTCTGCTCAGTGTACTTTCTACGGCTTTAAACGCTCTCTTGGTATTAAGCTCATCACTTTGAAGTTCATTTAACTCCAGAAAATCATGCCACCAGTATTTCGCCACCGTATTAGAATATATTCTGGCTAAAAATTTCACAGAATTCAAATCATCAATCTCAAACAGGCAGGTTTTCCAGATCTTTTTTGTGTCCTTTGAAAAGCCTGATTTAATGCTGTAATCACTATCATCAAAGAAATCCGTATGCTCTACCTTCGCCAACAGAAACAGCACCTTCCCCTCATCCTCGATCAGAGCCAAGATCAGGCTTCCTTTCTGCACTCTAATATCCATACTGGCAATCTGCTCTTGTGCCTGTCTTTCCTTTCGGAGCAGGCGTTCTGCTATTATATCAATCCTTTGCAGAACTATTTCAGCCTCTGCCTGGTGCTTTATGATCTCTAATATACTGCTAATGACCTCTGTACCCGTTGATTGTGTTTTGTATTCCCTTACAGAAACATTCCCATTTATGTAAGAAATCAACTGTTCAATATACTCCCCAAACTTTGGCATAATATTTCTTGCTGAAATTTTATTGTTTTCATAATCAATCACCCTGATGGCCTGTGTAACGATTCTCATAAGCATATAACCTCTTTATCTTCCGCACTGAATAAACACTGAATCTCTTGTCTGAATTACTGCTATGTACTTCTTCATTTCACTGTAGCTTAAGTATACCACACACATGTAAAGCAAGCAAAAGAATTTACTGTTATCTTTGCCATGGTATCCACAAATATAATAGATAATTAGCAGTTATCCATTACTTCCTATGGAGATGAATACAAATGAACATCCAGCAATATATACACAGCCTTACAGACGAGGAGTTTGAACAGCTTTGCACGGAATACCTGACCTTGCATTATAAAAACAAAAATATTACCATACACGGTACGCGTTTGAAAAAAGATGGTGGAAAAGACATTGTAGGAACTGCACAGGATGTCCCCTATGAAATATGGGCTGAATGCAAGAGGCACAATCGTGCCCTTGGTCTTGAGAAAATATCTAAAAATGTTATTTTGGTTATTTCAAAAGGAATTAATGAGCTGATTTATTTCTCTACAAGTGATATTACCAGAAATGCGGTTAAACATGTTTCCATAGTTGCTGCCAAGCATAATTTTTCTGTCACTTTCATATATGGGAACCGTCTGTATCAGGAATTATCAATTCTTCCACGTTTTCAATATGGTTTTGAAAAATCAAATGAAATAATAAAAAATGATTTAAGAATATCTCGTTTTTTTAGTGTATTTGAAGATACGGAAAAATATACAGAAGAATCGGAACTCGTATTGCAACGAGATAATATTTTTTACATTGATATTTATCTGACTAATTTGTATAGTGCAACTGTTTCAGATGTAACCTGCACATTACCGAAAATGGCAGATATTATATTTCATGTTCCTGAAATCCACAATTGTTTTAATATGCTGCAGGGAAGTAACCGTGTTATACAAATACGCGCTGAAGTATTAAGCTCTTACACCGTGAAGCATATACCCGCACTTACTTTAAAATATAAGTGCAATGGTCATACATATTCCAAAAAAGTTCCCGGAGGATTTATAGATCCAACAAAACTCATCTACTATCCATTGGTAGGAGAGAATGTACAGAATTTCTTAAGCAGTAAAATTCTTCCGCTTCTGAAGGGCAACGGATTCAGCCCAATTTATATGCTTAATATAACTGGGAAATCAGGAACAGGAAAAACACGGCTATTGTCTGAAATAATAAATTCTGCTAAAAGTTATAATTTTCAGACGTTATATTGCGATGCAAAAAAACAAAACGGATTTGAAATTTTAAGAGAATTTTTATGTGCTTGTCTGGGGTTACCTTATGGCACTGGAAATATCAGCTGCACATTAGATGATTTTTCTAAAATAATCAAGCAATATTATGGGAACTCAAAAGTAAGTGAGGCAGTTTTTTCTTTTGTATTTCATAAGAAATTAGATCCTGATATCTTATATTATCTGAAAGAGGCACTTCTTTTCTTCTCTTGTAATATAGTAGGCGGAGTTTCTTTAATTTGGACAATAGACAATTTACAATGTCTGGATAAAGAAACTCTGGATATCATATATTTCCTGATTGCACATTTACAGGAATGTTTTCCTGAAATGATTTTTTCTTTAGGCACAAATACAGAAATTGTGCCTCTTGACTCTCAGGGATTTGTAAATGAATTTTTGGCTAAAATAAACGAATACGAAGACGTGGCTTCGTATGTGTATACTTGCGGTGAAATGCAGAACAATGATGCGAAAACATTGTATTATCATGCTATTCCCAATTTGCAAGGGTTTGATTATTTTACGCGCCTGCTATTAAACAAAAGCGGAAAACGACCATTTGATATTATTATGCTGATTCACTGGTTTTATGACCAGAATTTAATTAATATATCAACACATAATATGGTGATTCCTTCAAAAAAAGAAGAAATTGAAAACTTTATAAATAAAGTACCTGTAAAAAGCAAGGAAATTATCGATCAACGCTTCCAACTGCAAATGCATAAAAAATTCTCTTTTGATACCACATTGGGATATTTCGATGCATTTAAAGTTGTTGTGAAGTCAATATTGTATTTTGGAGGAGAAACACCTGTTGATTTTTTGGCTAGTTTAAATATAGACGGTGATATGTTATTTGAATTAAGTCAATCTTTATTTTTTAAGTACATGGATAAATACCCTAAAATTGTATTTTACCATGACAATATTTACAGATATTTTGAAGGGTACCAATTTTATCAGAATGACCGCTCGCTTTCTCTGAAAATTATTAAGTGGCTAAATGAAAATGCCTGGTACAAATCCAACCTTAGGACAACAGCAATTTTTGACTGTTATATACGCGCTTCCGAATATGAAGAAGCTGTCAGGTTTGGAATATCTTCTATCTCAAGCGAATGTGACAAAAGAAATTTTCAGGCAGTCATACATATTGGCACAGAGCTATTAAAAGATGTTCCGAAAACTCAGGATGCTTCCGAAGAATCAGTGCCTAACCCCTTTGCAGAATTTATGGATGCAGGAGCAAAATTTCATGTCTACTATGCAGTGGCAGACGCATACAGAATTTATCAGGATTTGTCTCAAAGCGTATATTATTATAAGAAAGCCTATAAAATATTGCAGCAATACAGTATTTCGGAATTTACGTCCATTGATACCTGCCGTTTCTTTCACAGGTACTCAAATGCCTGTATTTCAGCAGCGGATTATGACGATGCATTAATCGTCTTAGATTATTTCAAGAAGTATAAAGGACGGAATAACTTTTATGATTTCATTATGTACAATCGGTATTCTGTCGTATATTTAGCGATAAATGATATAGAAAACGCATTATTGTCAATTGATGAATCATTAAAAATAGCGAAAGAATGTAAAGAACCACAGTGGGAAAGTGTCTCTTATTCAGACAAAGCTTATATTTATTATCGTGCCTATGAAGATAAGGAAAATACAATTCTATATTTTAGCAAAGCGGTAGAAAAACACATTTCTGAAAAAGCAACCATCAATCGAAGTGCTGAAATTCTTGCGCAGGAAGCTTTTGTGGATTTACTAACAGATAAGCTGGAGGATGCAGAGTATCTGGCAGATTTGGCACTGAACCGTGCACTTGAAATTAATGGAACAGCAATGGAAATAAAAAGCAGAAATTTATTAGGAATTATTCAATATTTCAGTAATAAAGCTGAAGCTGCATTTTCCACATGGCAAAAGGATCTTGTAATTTCCGCTCAAAGGGTGAATAAAGATGGAATAGTAAAGCTGCATACAAATTTAGGCGCTGCCTACATTCTGCAAAGTAAATATGTGCCAGCTAAGGAAGAACTTGAACAGGCATATGCTCTTTATCAAAAATTCAAGGTCTCCCCGATAACACACAAGCCGCTAATCTACAATTTGCTATTCATTTATAATATTTTGGGGGATACATCAAAAAGAGATAAGCTGTTTGAAAAGGCTTATTTCGATAATCTCTCTTCTTACTACAACCAGCTTATCTCTGGGAGCGAAAACATCTTGACAGACGGCTATTGGCCTTTACAGTTTAAACATGTATTCTTTAACTATTAGTTTCCAGGGAATCTGATCCGTACATCAGGTTCCCGTTTTTATCAAAAATAATATCCTCTTCATTACGATTTGTAAACCAATAGTAGTTATCCAGCAATAATCTGTAATCATCTGCAAAATATACAATAGGAATATTTAATCGGCATATATCCCAGGTTACATTTTCCTGCAAAATAATGTGTGTGGCGCCGGTAACATTTTTTATATCTAAAAATTGCAAAATGGAAATGTCAAACAATTGTGTGAACAGCTTTATGTATTTATCACGGTATAACGAATTACTAAAACTTACAACAATGACACTTTTTTGCGATATTTTTTTATAATTTGCTTCCATCCAGAGCTCTTTTAAATAGTTTTCAGCATTGCATAATTGATATAATTCATCGCCCCATTTTTTGAATAAATATGCTTTTACATCTTGTCTAAAAGGTACTGTCCGAATAGGTCCTGAAATCTGTCCACGGTGAAAAACTTTGGCGTTTGCGCACATTCTGTTTGTATAGCCAGCTTTTCGAACACGAAAGGCCAGGTCTACATCGCAATGAATGTTCATGCACATTTCATCCTGTCCGCCAAGTTCCTGGTATAAATTATGATTCATCATCATGCAGCCAGAAGACACAAGAGGAACATCATGGTCTTTTTGGGAGAATGCAGAAGGCTTTCCATGGCGAAGAAACAACAGAATATCAATTTCATAAATTCCCATACCATATCCAAATAAGTTTCCGGAATCTGTTTCATAGATTGTCGCGGATACACATCCCTTTTCCCCTATATCTGCATATGTTTTTTTCATGTTTTGTAGCCAATTACCTGTTGGATAGATATCACAATCCATAAACAGCAATGTATCATACCGTGCGTGATCAACAGCATAATTACAGGCTGCTGCATACCCTTTATTTTCCGGCATATTTAATACCTGGACAGAATATTCATCCTCTAAAAAGTTAATATTCATGGTTGGATTGTCATTGACGACAATAATTTCATATATATCTTCTGCTTTTAATGCATCCTGCAGCAGATTGATACACATTTTTAAGGAAGACAATCCATTATAAAAAGTTATGATTGTTGAAAGACCTTGCATTATTCTTTTCCCTCCAGTACATTTTTTATTATATTTGCGACTGTTTTGGAAGCACGTCCGGTTTCGCACAGGCCATACTCTTTCTTCATCCAATCCAATGTATTTATTTCTTTTTGCGATACAGCTGCTGGAAGTTTATTTATAACTTCAGAAACTGTATATGCTTTTGGAAAAGGCAAAGCATTAAAATCCTGATTAAATCCTCTGTCCGAAAGATAATCCTCTAAATCTGGACAATATATCAGTATAGGTTTATTTAATAATGCGAAATCTGTAATAATACTGGAATAATCACTGATTAAAAAATCAGCTGCTATAAGTAATTCCTGTACATCTTCATAAGATGAAGCATTTATTACTTTTTCTGAATTCCCTGGCCAGCATTTGGGGTTATAAACATTTGTATGCATATGAATGACAAACGTCCACTTATTGCCTGTACAGTTTTCCAGTTCTGTCAATATTTGACTGGATGGTAGTGTGTATTGAGTAACTCCCATATCCGCTCGAAAAGTAGGCGCATATAATAATATTTTGTTGTCTTCATTAATTGATAGACAAGACTTTACTTTTTTAGCTATAGTATTACGATCTCCGTTTAACAATACATCCGTTCGCGGAAGTCCTTTTTGCAGTATCTTTCCTGAATACCACATATCTCTTCTTATAAGAAAGGTAGAAAAGTCACTATTAGACAAGAATAAATTTATCATTTTAGAATCATTTTTTGCACTATCAATATACCTCTTGGACAACTTATTTATTGCTGCACGTTCCATATTTTTCAGTCGAACACCACCATGCCATGTCTGGATATAATATTGATTTTTTCGCTTTCGAACATATCGTGACTTGCGGCGATTAGAAATCCATATTTGAGCTGTTACCTGTTCGTAAATTCCCCGGATCGAATGATATGGAACTTGACGTATGCAAGCTGGCATTTCAGGTGGATTTTCAAAATCGCATAGCCAGACTATGTTTGCCGTGCAATCTAATTTTAACAGTTGTTGAATAATATATTTGGGGCTATCACAATAACCGTGATTTTTGAAACATGAAACAACAATTTTCCTTTTTTGAACAGGAAATATTCTGAAAATATAAAATAGTAATTCTAAAATTTTATCCTGCATATACTCTATCTTTTTATTTTTGGTTTTTATAAATAGGCGATTTGATTTCATGTATACCATTCCTCTGAAAAAGAATATCCTTAATACAATTAGAGATAATGGATAACTGCTAATTATCTGCTATTCATTATACCAGATATTCCCAAGTTTTTCCATACTAACAAATACAGTACTAAAAAAATTGTTTTGATTTAGAGTATTTTCGGAAAAATGTTTGTAGTTGCAGCCTTTTCCTCAATTTGCTAGTGTGCTGGCATATTGATATTTAGCCAAATATTTCTGGCTGTTATTGCCGTTTTATGGTACAATAAAAGAAACGGCGGTGATATCCTATGGCAAGACCAAGGTATCCACAGATGATCTCTTGGTAGACAGCCTTCATCACTCTGTATCCACGGCAGACTCCGAACTCCACCGTCTGCTGCTGGACTGCAATGCTACCGAAGAGGAAATTCTCACAAGGACTGTAAAAGAGTTAAAGGCGATTTTATATGGATTAGGAATTTGAATTCTCAGGCGCACCGTCTGAACACAGCATAACTACAAAAGTTCAAACTACATAACAGAAAACTGCCCGCATAAGCGACACAGCGGCACCCTTGATTTTTCTTGGGTGCTGTCTGTGGTATAGCGGGCAGTATAAAAATAGCCCACCATGTAAGTTTCCTTCTCCGTAAAATCATTACGAAGTTGGATGCTCACATGGTGGGCTAAGATATTTTTGTACTATTTACATTTCGTATTTTTCAATCTTGCACTGATGTTCCTTAGTTTTCCTATCGTAGTTGATTCCTACAAGTAGGATATTTCCTTTGTATTCTTCCAGTGCAGTAACATATTTTTTATCTTTAATCTGGGAAATAGCACCTTCAGCACTCTTATCCCATTTCAGTTCTACAACCAATGCCGGCTTCTTTGAGGTTCGTTTGGGAATGAAAACCATATCAGCAAATCCTTCACCGGCAGGCAGTTCTCTTATGATTGTGTACTCCTTTGCTGCTGTGTAATACGCAAGCTGAATAATACTTGCCAGCGATACCTCATTGTTATACACAAGGCTGGAGCTGTTTTGCATATGAACATCCTGTAGCATTTTTGCTACTGCTGTTTCATTCATTGCAAGGGTCGCTTTTAGAAGTTTTTCTGAATTTTCGATTGCCTTGTAAACTTCATCCCAACCTCTATTTCTGATTGCAAGAACGAATGCACTGCGGACTTCTTCATTCGGAATAAATGCTTTTTCAGTTTTGCTGTCATAGGCAAGGTATCCCAGATGAATCAGTAAGGTCAAAACATCATCTGCACAGTGGAATGTGGTCATATCATTTTGGAAAGAACCTACTTCTATTTTGATTCTTGCTCCGCCCAGCATTTCCACAATTCTCTGCTTTAGGCCGTCAAAGTCCATTTCGATATAAACTTTGAGTGATTCATATGTTTCAGTTTGTGACCAATAATTTTGAAATTCTTCGTTATTGATTGCTTCCATTACAGAATTCGGACTGTATACATGACCAACCCGGTTCAAATAATAGCCATCATACCATTTCTTCATTTCTGTAAACGGCATATCATGCTCTTTGCAAAGCACTTTAACTTCTGCTTCCGTGAATCCAATATACTTTGCTATTCCTCCCGGTGAGGTCATGGTAAGTTCTCTAAAATTATTTAAAGCAGACTGTGTACCATATTTCTTGATTGGCAGAATACCTGTGATATATGCTAGTTTTACGAATCGATCAGCAGGGCCTCCCTTGAAAAGACTTCTTAGAAAATTAATATACTCAGACTGCAAAGCAAGATTTTCCTTATCTTCTCTAAATACACAATCCCACTCATCAATGATGATTATGAACTTTTTCTTAGTTTCTTGGTTGATATTCGCAAGTGTTGCCGCAACGGAATTTTCTTTTTCATTCACATATTGAGGATATTCCTGTCGAAGTTCTTTCAATATCTCGCTCTGTATATATCCTAATACAGTCGTGTTTTCTCCCTCTTGAATTTTTCCGATTGCAACGCCACGCATCCACTGAATATCAAGACTAATTACATCATACTTATTGAGATGCAGTTCAAACGATTTATCTTTTGCAATTTCAAGATTGCTAAAGACTTCACTGGAATCGCAACCTTTACTGTAATATGAAGTTAGCATTTGAGCAGCCAATGTTTTCCCGAATCTTCTCGGTCTGCTGGACGCAATCAAATGTTTTGCTTTTCCAATACAGCCATTCATATATGCAATCAAACCTGTTTTATCGACATAAATATCTGCTTGAACAAGTTCTGCAAATGTTTCATTCCCTGGATTTAAATAGAGTCCCATATTTGCACTCTCCTTTCCAGCTCGTCTGTCTCGCATAAACAGCCAAGCTGTTCGGTGCTTTACTCGGCGAAGAGTATAATACACCCATTATGTTTATAATTTACCACAACGACGCAAAAATAGCAAGCGAATTGCAAGTTTATATTCTGAACTGTCTGTAAATTCACAATTTATCAAACATCTTTATCAGTAATACACCACCCGATAACAGTCCGTGAGGAACTCCAAGAACTCCACCGACATAGTTTCCACAAAGTGCTTTCCATTTATTCTCTCGGCTACGGTTCTGCCTTTGCGGAACGCTCATCCGTGTAGGTGTAAAGCGGTGTGTTATAGCCGATTCTGAACATCGGCTCATTGCAGCCGTCCACCCCATAGGTCAGGTTTGTAAACGGGGAAGCATTGTTTGCCCGGCGCTTCTTTTCTTTTTTATCCCTGGCTTCTTCTCCTCCCAAAAGCATCATCTGTGCCTGATTCCAGGTATGCCGGTCAATGATTGCTACATGATGGTCTGTCACATAATACTTTGGTGCATCTCCTTCGTTGATACTGACTTCATGGGTCAGGAAGTTTTTTGTGACAGTTTTCTGGCTTTCGCAGTCACCCACATACTTTTCATTTCGGAGGATAAACAGCACTGCGTCTGCCCTCCAGATGCTGCCCCGCACTGTTTTCTTCCCCATCGCATTGAGTTCCTTGGCGATGGCAGTTGCGGATACACCGCACACATAGCGTTCAAAAATGTATCGAACAATCTCTGCCTGCTTCGGGTTGATGACCCATTCCCCGTTCTCTCCCTTGTCATATCCCAGCATCCGGCTTAAGTCCACCATTGCCTCACCCCGCTGGAATTTCTTCTGGATGGACCAGCGGATGTTATCCGAGATGGATCTGCTTTCATCCTGTGCCAAAGCGGAAAGGATGGTAAGGATCAGCTTAGTGCATCCAAACGACACACTGCCAAGGCAATTCCTTATGGAATTAACAGCACAAAACCAACAGAAAGGACGTTATCCTTCATACCATTCAGCATCTTGATCTCTTCATAGCGGCTTTCAGCTCCAAGCGTTTTCAGCTCACCATACCCAATCGTTGCCGTATTCCCGTCATTTTCATATTCGGAGGGAGCTTCTTCCCGCTCCGGCGGCAGATCTGCGTCATTGTTTCCGCCACCATTTTCTGGTTCTTCATTGTCAGCATCCCCCGGCTTGTCCACACTGCTATCTCCGGCATCATTGGCACTGTCATCCTCCGGGACATCATCCAGATAGAGAACGCCCCTTACATACACAGGCTTCCCGAATGGATTTTCGTCCGGACTTGTTAAAACAGCTTTTGTCAGGCTCATCTCGATTCCTCCTTAATTTCGGAGCGGCGCAGAAAACCGTCTCCACGCCGCCCCATTTTTACTTACTCCTCAGTTTTGTTGTCATCTTCCGGCTTTTCATCCTTACCCGGCAGCTTCTTTTCATCGGAAAGCTGGATGAGCATATCCCGCAGTTTTGCAGGGATAGGGATTCCGATCGCTGCGGAATTTTCCAGAATGCTGATTCCCTCATTCGCCAGATAGAAGAAAATCACTGCCGTGCAAATCGCCGTTCCGTTCTGAAGAACCTGCGTATCCAGGATATTGGCAATACCCACGAGAACGAAGATGCACACCTTCTTTGCGATGCCCTTAAAGCCCACCGCACTGGAAAGCTCCTTCTTCACGCCTGCTGCTAAAATCCCTGTAAAGTAGTCCATCACCACAAAGATGATGAGTGCGTAGAGGAAACCGTCAAGGTCACCGAAGAACCATCCCAGAAAACCATCCAGAGCTGCAAAAGTCAGCTCAATCTTGTCAATTACATTCTGCATATTACTGTCCTTTCCGCCTTTTAAGGCATAAAAATAGACAAGGCCGTTTTTAGATCAAAGATAAATGTGTACTTATATATAAAACACAGTCCCTTCCTGTGCGCATCAGGAAAAGGCTGTGGAAAATTATTTGCCAAAAGCATGGATTACCGCACCAACAACACACTCGCCGATTCTCACATCGACAAGTATTGCCATATAACGACAAAAAGCCGGAACAAAATGCTATGATCTGCATTGATTCTCAATACATCACATAAACATTTCGCTCCGGCTCATGCTCGTTACTTTATTGGTAGTGCGGCATCGCTCAGTTGGCGACAAGATATATATTCTTTTTTCGTTATCCTCACAGGTCTGACAGCCTACATACTTGTAGAGGTGACTGTCTAGCTTTCTATGATTCTATATTTGCTTCTGTAAGCGGCGTTTCATTCCGAATGCTTCCATCCTGAAAATAGATTGTTACCATCTTTATCGGCTGATTATAAACTCCTTCTGTAAATTCAAGCGATGTCATATAATCATCTTTCTTTTTGTGGGTCACTTTTGCCACCGGACAGCCTTTTAATTCTGCTCGGTTCCCCACGTGAAGTTTATTGTGCTTAGTTCTGATTTCGTTTGATTTTTTCTCCATTAACAGCCCTCCCATTCCTGTTTAAGTCGAATAAATTCTCCCATTGTTTCTACAAACTCATCTTGAATTTCTTCAAGCTCTGCTTGTAGTTTGCTGTTTTCACACATCAAGACCTCTAAATCTAAATCTGTCACACCTATCTCAAGGTCATATTCTTCTGAAACATACGCACTGGGACTAAGACGGCAGCCATTTTCTTCGGCTTCCATCGGGGTTATCAAGCAAGACACATCTCGCAGAATTTATGATATGTTCATAATGTACATTATTGTGTAGGATAAAAAAGCACCCACAGTTCAAGCCGTAACCTAAACCATGGGTGTTCTCCTCTGGCTCAAGTAGCTTTCACTACTCAAATTATGCCAGAAACCTATTCATTTGTCTGTGATAAAACGTGTGCTATTTTTCTTCTCGGTTTGTTAAGAAATTATGAACATATTCTACGGTAGCAGGTTCATCTTTAATCTGCTCCATTAACATTTCTCTCAATTCTATCTCTTCTTCAGACTCCGCATCTATGATGCAGAAAAGATTATTACACAACTGGAATTTTGCTTCTGTGTCGTTCGCCTTATACTTAACCAATATTTCAAGCAATTCTTTAAATTTCTGAATTCCTTCCTCCGGTTTGTCTAACAGTAGCAGGCACGCTGCTACGCTGTCAAGTACATCAACCTCCACATAAAAATCTTCCGCATTAAACTTTTCAGCTAATACATAATGTTCAAGAGCGTCCGCTGCATTATTCTCACTAAAGAAAATATCCGCAATTTCCTGATGTGCAAGGGCCAGTTTTCTATTTCCATCCTCAGACATTTCAGACCAGATATTGATGCATTTCAGATACTGAGCCTTCGCCTTCTCATCTTCGTCTTGATCGTGTAAGCAACGTGCATAGTTGAACAAAAAGTCTGCAACATCCGGAAGATAATCCGAACTCATTTGCTCAGAGGTTGTAATAATATACTCAAAAATATCGTCTGCATCCTGATGCTTTCCCTGTTCCCATACAACCAATGCTTTTGTGTTCAGGCTTCTCATTCGTGTGATGCTGTATTCCGCAAACAATTCTTCCTCGATACTTCGTGCCATCTCATTGTATTTTAACGCCTTGTCATAATCTCCTGCTATGTACCAAAAATATGCGAAGTCATGGTATATAACTGCTGTGTCTGCGTGGTGATTCCCCAGTTTTTCTTTTCTGAACTTGATTACCTTCATGAACGCATCATAGCCCTCTTGCACATAAGTAGTTCCAAATCCAGCATTCATCAACTCTGTACAAATTGCCGCCAAAGTACTGTAGCAAATAATCTGATCCGAATCATTAGCATCCTCATCCTCTGCATTTATGGCTCGTTTGATATAATCATAAGCTTCAAAGAAATCTCCGGCATCTACTAACATCCTCGCCATATTACTACAAGCCGTTGAAATGTCTTTGTTCCTTGTTTCACCTTCGCTCTTTTCCGCTGCATCAATACATTTTTCAAAATAACCGCGAGACTTTTTGTAATCACCCCGTATCTGATATAAAATGCCATATTGAGAATTCAAAATCTCCCTGTCTTCCTGCGGCGAATTATTCTCATCAAACAGTTCTTCTATCGCTTCAAGCACAGCAGAAGCTTCCTCAGCCCGATCAAATTGGAGAAGAAGATCAGCCTTATTCCGATAGCTATATGCCAGATCTGATACAGAAAATTTTGAGGTATCTTTCTGTATCTCTATAACAGTATCAATTAACTTTTCACAGAGCGAATAGTTACTACAGGCAAAACACACATGAAATAAACTGCTCAAAAAATCAGTGTCTTCTTCCTCACCCCAATGATTTTCCATTATGTCCGCAACAGACCATGAAAACGGAATCAGATAGGCTTTTTCATACTCTTTGCCAAACACCGGACCGGTATTTAGTTCTTCTGACAATATGGAGACAAAAGGTCTGGACAAGCTGTATAACTGCTCTTTCTGCTGTTCCCGAACCGCAGCCGCAATCACAGAATGCATCCAGTAAATATGTTTTCTGCCGTTAATGACATGCTCCAGCATACCCATATTATATAATCCGAGCAGACGGCTGTTTTTTTTTATATTAAACCATTTCTTCGCTTTGGGAAAATCAAACTGAAGGTTCGGAATAAGCGAAATAAAAGTAAGAACACGCTTATCCTCTTCACTGTAATTCACAAGAGAAAACAGGATACACATCTGTCTGATGATCGTTTCATCGTTCTGCATTTTTTCGTGTTCACAGGAGACATCTTCCTCACTCAATTTAAAACCACACTCTACCAGCTTTGCATACAGTTCATGCAAAGAAAGTTCTTCCAAATATGCCACTTTAGCGAGAAAGACAATCATAATAGTCAGTTTTGCAGTCAAATCAATAATATCATTCAGCACTTCGTTATCACGCTCTGCATACTGATAATGTTGATAAAATAAATCACGGCACTGTGCCATTTTCAATGGCGGAAGATACATGATACGATTAAATCCCCGCAGTATTTTCTGTCTGCTGGTTATGAGAACACGGCACGGAAGCATACTTAGTTTTCCAAGGAATTCGTCATTCCCGATGTTCTCAATATTGTCGATTACAAAAAGCAATCTTCCTTTGCTGTCGGCACACAAATCCTGCACAGCCTGCCACACATCTTCTAAATCACACTTCAAATGAAGTGCCTGTTTCATAGAAAGACAGATGTCATGGTTGTCATAAGGAATCCACGCAATTTTTTCAATTTGGCTTTCTTCTGTTGGAGTGTTCTGCAGCTTATTCAGGAATTGTTGAACCACTACTGTTTTACCAAGACCTCCGACACCGGTGACCATCAGCTTACCGTCACCCTCAACGATTTCCTGATAGACTTCGTTTATTTCATCTATTCTGCCAACCAGCCTGTCAACCGCTGCATTCGGAATATTTGTAATAAACTTAGGATAGGACAGCAACGGCTGTTCTTCTCCCAAACGCATAAAGTCAATATTTAAAACCGTATGTTTCCCTTTGGAAGAAGCATAATCCGCATGATTTAGAAAAATCAAAACTGCCGCAACTGCTCTGGAAATCTGATATGGTGTATCGTCATTAAAACTACTTTTGATAGTTCTACCGGTTTCTTCGGATACTTGTTCACATTGTTCAAGCAGCTTATTGGCTACATCAACAGGAGAATTAATATTTGTAAGGCAGACCCGCTCAATATCACGGCGAAACTTTTCAAATCCTTCCGGCGTATGAAGTTTCTTTACCGCTCTTAAGTGAATCGTCTGATTCCCTGATGTTATTTTACGGATTGAGTCATTATCATACAGAGCATCCCCACTCATGACGTAAATCGCCTGAAATAACTGCCGATACAGCTCTTCTTTTTGAAAAATGCCAAGTGATTCCTTTACCAAGTCATACAGAATATTAAAAGCGTTATAAAAATATTTTGTCTTCATCGTTTCATCCATCCTTTATCGTAAAAGGTCTGCCTTTAGTATATCATAAAAACTGTTTATGTCAGTGCTTTATTTTTTCTATCACCCCACACAATTCCATCACAACCCTTGCTCCCAGCTTCATGCCTTCTATATATGCAGCCTTTTCATACTCTGAAACCGCCACATTCACCTTCGCTTCTATGCTGGCTGCTTCCTCACTCCAGACTTCCTTATCATATCCAAGTGCTTCGGTCAGCTCATCCATAAAAGCTGTGTATGACTTCCTGACTGTTTCGTTCTCCACGAGGTTTGTTTCTGTGTATTGGAAGTACAGAAACTCGGCAATGGAATCTATATCTCCAAAATATCTGGGCGGATGGTTTAACAAATGAGTGCGGAAAATATCCAAAATCTGCTCTGCTGTGTCCGTGTGGACAATACCGGAGCGATATATTTTATTAGTTTTTTCTCTCATCATAACAATCACCTTCCTCTTTTTTGTATGGTGATGTTACCTCTGAACCCGCCGTTCAGCAAGTCATTTCTCCGCTACAATTGTATTTTGTGAGGTACTCTCCTGCCACCTTTTATTTATCACCCCAAGCCGCACAAACACTGGATACAGATACGATGCGCCGAACACGCCCAGTTTCTTCGGTCCAGTCGCCTTCTCTCCCAGCTCCAGTGCCTTCTGAAAAGCAATATCCACTGTGGATCTCGTGATACTCTTTTCCTTCCGGGTAAAAAACAGTTCGCCGCCCTTCACCTTATATGTAAAACTCAGTCCTTTGCTCGTCTTGAAAGGATAGCCCTGAAATGCCACAATCGCATTCCACAAATTATCTGCGGATGGTTCCTCTGCCATTTCTGCTACAGCTTTCTTCCTCTCCCGGTACAACTTCTCCCGATCAGCACCAACGCTGCTCTCCTTCATTTTGTAAATGATTTTCGTGTACGGAAGGTATGAGTTCACGGAAGCCCGAGAACGTTCCAGTGTGGACATAATCTCCTCCACACTCTTCCCCTCTTTCCACAATGAAAGCACTTCATCCACTGTGGCTGATTCATATATCTTTTTACCTTGCACTTCCCCGGCTGTGATGAGCAGCTTGCGGACTTTTAAGGGATTCAACCCACAATCAAGTTCATCCACGATTGCCTGGAGAGATGGGTGGTTCCCGTACTCATCCAGAGCTTCATATACCCCAACAACCGCTGCCAGAAGTTCTTCCGTAATTTCTTCTCTATCATAATCCGGCTTCTTCTTCGGCTTCCCGGCATGCCAGGTTCTGTTCGCTTTTTCCACACTCATCTTTATCACTTCATCTTTCTAAATCGTAACTATCTATATATAAGTCTTCAAAGAGAAGCCGATTTCTCATCGGCTGTCTCTTACGTGACAGTGACAGGATTCCCATAATACACACCCCCTATTCTTTTGGGTAGTATGATTCATTTTCGACTATCTTTTCTCACATCTTCGCCGCTTCCGGATGTGATACTCTGGCAGGTGGATTGGACACACCGAAGATTTCCAGTTCTATATTTCCACATTGCAAATCCGATTTCCAGTCATTTCTTTCCGGGCGATAGTTCTCCCGGATGACAGAAAAACCTAGCTTGTTGACATAGAAATCTTTTGAACGGTTGTAATCTGATACTATAATTGCTATGTGATGAATTGCTGTTAATTGCATAAATCTGATACCTCCCACAAGTTACCATCTAACAGTAACCCCACTTAGTCCTTCTTCATTTGTTTCGAATAATATTTACTGTCAAAATCGCTCTTTTTAATCGTATTATTTCTATAATCTGCGACTAATTGCATTAACTTATCCTGCGGTACACTCATTCCCTTTCCCAGAACAAACAGGTTAAAATGCTTAATCTTCTTTCGCTGCAACTTATCTATACTTTTTGTCAGGGCAGGATGAAGAACATAAATGCAATCATTATTTACATTTAACAAATCATTTCCTGTAATATAAGTTACTTTTGTAGAGTCTAAAAATTCCTGTGTAACATACCCTTCTCTGTTTAATGACGTTGGTATTATTCCTAGCATTCCCAGCTTGTACAACATTGAAAAAGGATGATGAATCGCATCACACTTCTTGCAATTTCCTTTACATCTGGATAAACCATTGAATTTTTTGCATACATCGTGAACATCTCGTATAAACATCAAGTTTCTATCAAACAAACTCAGCAACCGTTTGAAATTATTAGTCTGTGCCCAGAAGTTCGGTAACATACTAATCTTCTCGTAATAATAACAAACATTTCCAGATGCAAGAGAAGGGTCATTATTAAATGCAAGTTCGGCTGCCGTTTCCTCAATCAACTCCTTAACCTTTTCCCCTCGACCAAGAACTGTAGCTATTTTTTTAATCTCAGGCATATGTTCTGTTAATACTCTTCCATACTCCTGAATGTCATGAGCTCTGTCAAAAGAATGACGGAAAATACTGTCAAATACAGATTCACTAAGTGCCAGATTATACGGATGACACAGGGTTTTAACGCCCACAAATGCTTCTTCTTCCATGCCATCCATCTTCGCCAATGATGGTTCAAATAAATAATCTGGATCCTGGTTTCCAATGCACTCATAAAAAATTTTTCTCTGCTCTTCCTTTGAATAATACAATTCAACATAATTGTTCAATGTTTTCTTGCTGTTTTGTCCAAGCAAATTTTCTTCACACGCAAATGCTTCTTTTCGAATCGTATAGTTCACTTCTATTGTACTTTGAAAATCTGTTTTTATTTGCGATGCCGCAACTAGCAGTCCCAATTGAAGATACTGCCAGATATTAACATGCCGATATTTATCATTATCTTTTGAATAAATACGTAAGCTAATATTTGCAGGTACAGTATATGTTTCACACCCATAACAGCAGTTAAACTTACATACTCTTGTTAAATCCGGCTTCGATGGCATCATGGATGGAATAGTCCATAATAATCTCATCATGTAATCCCACCGGCTCCAATTGCTTGATTCCTCCGCCGAAGCGTGAGCCGATACCGGCTGCCATAATCAGTAATGTTGTGTTTTTCATATGCTATTTCCTCCATTTGAAAATCAATCGCCAAAATGTATATCCAGCCACACCACCCAGTACATTCATAATTACATCATCTGTCTGCAGATATCCCCGCTGTGTCACAAACTGTATCAGTTCAATGCCGCGCTGAGTCCAGTCAGCACCAGAACGGCTGTGCGAAATTCCCGCAGTCCTCTATGCAACATCGGAAGAAACACCCCTACGGGCAGGAACATAATCATATTCTCAATCTCATGCGCTCTGCTCTGCGCTGTTGTTCCCCAGGTGCTGAAAGGAATCAAATCAGCGGCAGTTCTGCTTCCCGGTTCTCGTGACAGCAGTGTGACCTGAAGCAAAACCGCTCCGTAAAATGCCAGAAACATACTCTTACCTAGCAGCGAAACATAGTTGCTCCGCTTTTCCTTGTCCATGATTCGACTGTGGTTTAATACTGTTAAAGCCAGGGCAGTACAAACTGCAGCCGCCAATCCATATTTCAGATATGGAAATGTATCGCAGATATCATGCAAAATAATCTCTATCATTCCGTGTCCTCTGCCAATACTTCAACCTTGATTTTCCCCACTACCGCATCCGGAAACTGCCGACACTGATAAGCCACTTTTATATCCGCTTCTCCCACTTTCTTCGGAATCATATAAATCTTTTTAAATTCAACCATTCTTCCTTGCAGCAGCTTGTCCAAATGCAGTACAACATCTCCATCTTCCACTCTACGGTAAAAATCTTTGTTAAATGGTGTAAGCAGCGACACCGGAACATTCATCAGCTCTGACGGATACGCCAAACCGGAAGCTAAAAATACCCTGCTTGCACAGTCAAACGCATTCTGCATCTCAAGGGACGGTATCTTATGGATGGCTTTCTTCTGTCTGGCCGCATGGAACGGGTCTGAAATAGTGCTAAACTTCGAAAGAGATTCCCACTCATCCTCATCAATCACCCATACATTTTCTGGCTCGTCCATGTCCACATAGATTTCTTCCGCCATCGCCTTTCCATCATTGTGCAGCGTAATCTTTAACTCTACCGCATTTTCCATGCAAAGAGACATCTTCCATTTTCGCAGATATGTTTCCAAATCCTCTATATCCGGAATTCTCTTTTTAAATGCAGCTAATTCCTTTTCGCTTACCCAATTCTCCAAATCATTCGGAATCTTATGATTCAAGATATCTCTGGCATCCTGTTCGAATAGTTCAAAGGTCATTTCAGGCACATCGGGGTCTGTTACGGCAAAAGACATATTTTCATCCATATACTCCACATTATCCAGGACTGGAAACTTCGGCAGAATAAGCTGAATCTCATCCGCATCATTTATCTCTATCCACAGATTGGGACGCTTTTTATCCGTTTCTTCCTTCTCATTCGATGCCAGTTTCTTACAATCCGTCACAAACGGTTCATCCGTTATCACTGCTGTACGCAACTGATTCAGCAAAAGGTTCTTTAAGTCAGCGGCCCTTTTAAAAGTATGATACAATGCCTTATTTTCTACGGACTTTCGATATTCCTTTAGTTTTTCCAACTGTGTCCTGTCCGTATCCATCGGTATGTCTCTGTCGCAAAAATAAAGCATCACCGGTTTATTCGCTTTCAGATGATATTCAATCTCCTCCACCGTGCCACTGGCAAAACCTTCTGTCGGTGTCCCAAGCCTTGTCCAGAATATCGCAATCAGCATATCACTCCGCTCACAGAGTCATGATTCAGCGTCTCTTGTGGCGGACATCCCATACGGGCGGCAGAATCTTCTTCCCATCTCAATGGAAGAAACACGCATTTTCTCTCCGCTGTGTTATGACGATTCCACTCCGCCAAAGCCTCCACAACCTTTGTTCGTTCCTTCGCCACATCAGATGGAGAGGCAATCATTACATTATATACATTTGCTTTATATGACATTTTCAACCTCCCACGGGGAAAAACTCACTGATTTTAATAGTACCTGACTTGTCTATCACACACCACGCAGGGATTCCCCCTTGGATGACTGCCGCACAAATAGTGCGGCGAATATTTTATAAAACTTTTAAATTTTCTTTATAGAAAATTACCGATACCTGACCCCAATGTGCACATATCCATTTGATGTAGTTTAGACACTGCAACGACTTTTGTTACAGTCCAAAATTATTTTTATCGATATTTTATCATAAAAATGTCTGTTTGTTGTAAAATAAAAATGTCTTTCTTATCAAATAATTATATTTCAAAATAGCTTTTATATCTCATATAACATTTTATAAAAAAAGAAATGTTTTCCATTCCCTTATTTGCTTACGGAAAACGTTTCTTTTCATTTACTCTTCATAAAGATTTCCGTTCTCATCGATCCAGGTTCCGTCTCCGTTATTGTAAAGGACTCTGGATTCTTCATCGCCTTCATCTGCTGCTACAATTGATGCCACACCGGACGCAGTATTGAATCCACTGGTATATGGCACGCCTGCCCCGGTCGCAGGCAGATACAGTTTCGTATGAACAAGCCCTGCCAAAAGCGGTGTGGTAAGACCTGCATTCTGCCTGAGTTCCGGTATTCTGCGTATTTTTTCAGATGAATAATAAATCGTTTCTTTTAAGCAATTTTTCTAAACGTTTTTTGATTCGACCACATTGGGGTCAGACCCCAATGTGGTCAACCTAGCGTCAACTTAGGGGCATATTAGCGAATAGCCTCCAATGCAAACTACAAAACAAATCGGTTTATGCTAGAAAACAGTTGCTGTTTTGTTGGAAACTAGAAGATTTATAAAAATGACCGCACTTAAATAAGCCTATTGATGAATGCTGGCTCTATTTTAAAAAGAAGCTTTTTTATTTCGAAAATGTGAACGTCCCTTGGATTTCAATTTCTTCCTTGGAAACGACCTGCCGGGCAGGAGCTGTGATCTGCAGCGTACAGCATCTGTATATAACTGTTCAATAATTGAAAGCTCAAACAGTCCGCAGAGTATTTTGGGAACAATACTTTTGATCCGTCCAATGATAAATGCACGATTGGCCTGATAACGGAACTTATTTGTGCTTTTGGCAGAAATCTGTATTTCCTCATCTGCTTCATTTTTTATAAGGGAGGCCAGATTCGATAAAAGCATATTTATATAAAATTCCTGCTGTATAGACACTGCAGTAGCACCGGAAAACTCTTCCATGGCAAAGCGGCTTTTTAGTTCTTTGTACTTAAGTTCTACAGGCCATCTGTAGAAGTAAAGTTCCCGGAACATATCTTTTGTAACAGCAGGATCAAACAGGTTTGTTGCAAGATATTCTTTTGTGCCATCATCAAGCGGAATCTCAAGGACACGTATAGGTACATCGGAAGTACCTTCTTTTGAAGTTCCCTGAAGAATGGAAATCATATCACCATTGCATTTTTTAGATAAATTGATTCCCTCTTTCAGTCTCATAACACAGAGATGCCCATGCTCTACACAGTAGCGGAACATATCTTCTGAATAATAACCTCTGTCAAAAATAATAATACTGTTGTTATATAGTCCCATATCTTCAAGAACTTTAAGATGTTCTAATGCAGCTGCTCGTTCAGAGGAAAGAAATTTATGGATAGATGCATGAAGGATATAATCATCCAGAACATCATAAATTATGGAAGCCAGTCCCATGGTATAACGTCGGTTTGGATCAGGATAGTCGGACATTTCACCAAAGAAATCAAAAGTTGATTTTGAATTCGGAAGTTCGATCCTGGAACCATCTACTGCAAAAAGATGATAACCCTGCCACAGCTTTCTTGAAGGGATCTGGCTGTAAAACAGATCAACAGAAAGATAATAAAGTTCCTTAAACAGTGAAGGATTAATGAACTGTCTGGCTTTGGAAAGTGCCTGTTTTGAAACATCCGGAAAAGAAAGTGTGCCAAGTTCTTCTCTGATCTGTGAAAGATTCTGGAACATGGAAGCTTTTGAAGAAAAGAACAGATAAATAATAACTTGCAAAAGTGAAAGTTTTCTTCGCCGTACAAAATGTTTTTCCACCCGATGGGGTTCCAGTTTAACTTGATCTGTGATATAATCTTTAATGGATTGGACGATATTTTTACAAATATTAGTTCGATTCATATGGCATACCTCCTACGTATTGGAATAGATAAATATTTCGCCGGTAACGTAATATTGCTTAATCTATAAACCACATATTTAGGAGGATATGTCAAGATATTTATATAAAAAAATCCAGAATATAAGCCCAGAATCGTTGAATTTTCAGCATTCTGGGCTTAAGTTGACCACATTGGGGTCAGACCCCAATGTGGTCCCTTCCAATACGGTGAATTTTTTATATCATGTTTTTCATCCGTTGGATCTCCCATAAAAATTACAGATGCACTTGTTTCCTCTTGCTGGATATACTTATTTTACATTTTATCAGCTATTGAATTATATGTATCAACAACTATTCCTTCCAAAACAGTAATATATTCCTTTACAGCCATAAGATACACATTTTTATTTGTTTTGAGCAGTCTTTCTATTTTATCTGGATCCGCATGTAGATATAAACCATACATCACATCCTCTATAGCTTTATAAAGATTAAGACTCGTCCCGTCAGACAAAATCACTTCCATATAATAATTATTAAGCTTCTCAAACTTTTCTCTAAGAATATTAATATTTTCTCCCACTTCTGGATACATCTTATCAATGGCATCAAATACATTACTCAAATATACATCTTCCCTATTATAATCATATTTCCTAAGAATCATTAATTTAGTTTGTAACATAACATAAAAAGCTTCTGTATTTTCTTCACTCACTTCCTGATTCTTATAAAAATCATAAAATCTGATATATTCTTGTACAGTGTATTCAAATCTCTTCAAAATCTGTTCTTCATCTATTTTCTTTACGCTGTTATTCTTCCCCATCCGTGCTTTCCTCTTCTTTAATAGCCCAGCTTTCATCTAAGAAATTAGGTATATCTTCTGGTTTTACAGCTTCATATCCTATTCCAAACATATTATCAGCACTTAAATGACCAAATCTAGGAAGTCCATTTGCTTCCTGACTTAATTTTTCAATCATCTTATTATTCTTTATTTCCTCTTCTATTTTCTTAGAAAAATAGACATTTTCTGTATGCTCAAAAATCAAATAATTTATATATTGTAATACTTTTTCTTGTGAAGAAGAATTTATTTGGTGTCGTAACTGCCTATAAAGCTTATCTCTTTTATGATAAAATGCCAATACAACACTCTCATCTTCTAATGGAAACACTGCTATATGCATATATTGCATTCTGACAGATTCATCAAAATTATATATTTCATTGAGTATATTTCCTTCCATATCATATGGTAATACAATAGCACTTTGAGTTGCTATTGGCACTTTATATGGTAGGACTTTCCAAAACAAAATCTGATATCCACCTACTTTATTATTCTTCGCTATATCTTGATGAAATAAGACTTCCTCTTCATATTCTTTTTGGTCTAAAGTTTTTATTTTAGATAAATCATCCGGATTCTCATACATTCCCAATTCTCGCTGTAATACTGGAATCAATTCTTGTTCATTTGCACGCTTACTTAACTGCAACAGCATATTTTTTACTGCAATTTCTGCAAGAAATTTATCTGTTGGCGGGTGTATTATATTATCTGGATTTTCATAATCCTGAAAGAATTTCGCATCACATTCCCTACAAATATAATTAAATGTGCCAGATTTATTTACACCTCCATCCAAATCTACTACTCCTATATCAAATCCCATTGCCAATGATGCATGTAAAACTTTTCCCCTATCTGCAATCGGACGTAAACACATTTGTGGAACAGAATGAGAATTACAAAAACTGCTTTGTTCTTTTCCACACAATATACATTTTGGGGGTTTTGCTTTTTTTCGTGCTTCAGAAAGCATTTTATTCACTTTTTTTCTAACTTCTATAATATCTGTACCTTCTGGAATATTATCAAATAAACTCATAATTACCACCCTAATATTCTACATTCCTTAAGTTTCTATAAGTTGATGGTAACATAGACAAATTAATTCATCAATAGAATTTCAGAACTATTAACTCTAACAATATCGTATTTTTATTTGATATAACATTTAATCTGTATTTTTCAAACTAAAAACAACCATTTTCTGTTCTTCCAGGTACTCCCCTTTAAAAGAATACGTCTTTTCCGGATTTAATCCCCATCCGATGAGTGTCTCGTACACGAATTGCTTACTGTGTATCTTAAAACTTCTATGTAATTCCAGAAATCCATCAGGTACACGGACAGACATAGTATCCTTGCCATCATTCATAGGGTCAGACCCAAATGTGGTCCGCAGCTGCTAAAGCAGAGCATCCGGAACGCTGGAATGGACGTGCAACCCGTGACTGGAGTCTTCCGGATACTGTATATCTGAACCCAGATAAGGTACACGAACAATCCGAAAAAGCTGATGAGCAGATGGCTGTTTCATAAAATCTATTCATTCAAAATGATGGTGATCAGGCAGGATTCTGTGCCTGACGTGATTGCCAATAAATGTGGATAATTTATTGATACTCACGTCAGGTATAGAACAATGTCTGATAATCTGCAAGAACAAAAAATATATTTTTTTACTGACAACTACCTTGACAATCAACGAAGTTAAGATTTACTCTACGATATCTTCTTTTTTCTCGATTCTTGGTCTTCTTCTGACTCCCGGCTTTCTTTTAGCTCTTGATTTTCTTCTGATTCTTGATTTTCACACTGCTCATCATATTTTTTTCTCGTATCTGACTCGAACCGTTCAATTTCTTTTCTCCTTTTGGTCATTAATTCTACTTCACTTCTTTTTACTATCTCAATCGACTTCAATGCCGCAATTAAACATAACACAGCAAAGAAAATAGGTAGCAAATTGTTCAATAAAAATTCTACAATCTTCATACTCATTCCTTTCTTTTTAAAAATAATTCACTTTGCCATGAAATAATTATAGAGGAAACCGTACATATGATTGATGCTATATAAACAACCCACACTATATTATCAGGATTGGTTTTTATAGTAGTATAAGTCGTAAGTTCAAAAAAAGCTACAAACAACAGCAAGTAAAATATCTTTTTATGTACTTGATCCTTTTTATTAAAATCAGCCTTAAAATAATTCATTACTGAAGGTGTAATTACTAAAAAAGCCGATAAAATGAGTTCTCCATCACCGACCATTCTATTAAAGTCCGCATAACCATTGCGACATATATTAATAATTATAGAAGTTAATATTGGAAAAAAAGTAAGTATAACTGTTCCTACCCACCAATCTATCATATCTTCATTTGTCTCTGATTTTAAAATATTTTTTTCATCTGAATTTGATTCCTTTTTCATAAAGTTCCCCTATATAACCTGTATTTTATATATTTAGTAACTAAATCAAGGTACACTTCACATACTTCTATCTTTAACTGTTCTAACATATATATTTTCGCTCTACCCTACTTTCCTAGCAAGATATCCAAAGTGTGCTTTACTCCGATTTCCGAACTAAATACACCACTCCAACCAAGATTCTCTAATTTTTTGCTACTTAACACCTGTTTTGCAATCGGTGTTCTGTAAGCTAAATCAACATCATCTGGATCAGCGAATACTACTTTGCGATTTGCTGCTGATGCTATTATCTCTGCTAACTGTGCAATTGTAAGTCTAACATCCGGATTTGCTGTATTATAAGCCTCACCACATTTTCCGTTAATAAGAACTGTAATAATTGCCGAAGCACAATCACCAATATAGTTATAGCTACACATTTGTGTTCCAGCACTTTTCATAACTATATCTTCATTATCTAGTATGGCTCACGCTAATTAGCAACCTGTTTCATTTGTATAAATTCCCATCTACTGCGTTGTCGTCAATCGGCGTAGCCACCGCTACGCCTCATTCCTTCGCCTTGTAGATGAAAATTTATCCAGCATGAATCAGATTGTTAATTAGCGTGAGTCATACTAGTACATTTCTACTAATGAACTGAACATTTGCACGGTTATCTGTTGGAGTAATACTAGGTCCATAAGTATGACAAGGTCTAACCACTACAGTTTCCATGCCATACTGTTTACTATAAGATGCGCAGAGGTTTTCTGCTGCTCTTTTACTTGTAGGATAGCATACTTCATAGGGTCTGACCCCGACATCTATTTGGTGTCGGACCCGGACATTCCCACAGGATATCTTCACAGACAGGGCACTGGACGATATCTATAAAGAATCTACCGGGATACCGCGGCGTATCAACCGCATCTGCGAAAAGAGCCTGATGTATGCCAGCCAGCAGGGAAAACGCCTGATCGATGAACATCTGGTGCGTTATATCATTGAACACGAAATGCTGGGAGGTGATGTCTGATATGGGATCCTATTACCAGTGCAGTGATCCGGACAGCAATGAAAAAAACTGGACCGGTCATATCCGTCCATTAAACATAAACAGAAATGAGTTTGAGGTGACCGCCCGTGGAAGCACTTTCCATCTGCTGGTAGGAAAACATGCATATGGAAAGTATCTGTGTATTCCCAACTGGGGGATCGGCACAGAAATATCGTCCCTGTCGGACTGCTTCTGGAACAGGGGACGCCTTGAACAGGACTATTCGGAGCTGTCAAAGGTGGACGTCATCAGTATCGTAAAAGCACTTGAAGCACTCAGCTCATATGTAACATTGTAAATGAAACAGATAATCCGGCAGGAAATCTGCCGGATTGCACAAAAATGCCAATGACACAAAACTCAGCAGATCTGTGACATGGGAGCAAATCTGATTAGTGACAAACTGAGACTTCATAGGGTCAGACCCCGGAAGCGTTCTATTTTTCTTTATAAAAACATCTTCTTGTATTCCAATCTGCTCTGCATACCATTTATGAATCTGCACATTATATTGTTCCAATTTATGAGCATAGGCGGCAAATTGTCTTGCATCTTCATCCTTAATGTATCTTAAATATCTTCCATTATCATGATATGTGCGTATCGAATCACTAAACCAGTTTTCTTCTACCGGATATAATCCCATATAAGAATCCTTAAATTCTTTCACTGAAGAATGCATAACAAACTTCATAGGATCAGACCCCGACATTTTTCAATATTTCTGGGCTTATATTTTACACTTTTTTACCAAAATATCTTGACATTCCACTCTATTTCCGATTTTATAATTCTTTTATAGATTTTTTAGCTCTGCTTTATTCTTTTTAGTTGTACTTCACAGGGTCAGACCCCAACATTCATACTACCCAATTATAGCTTTTCTTCTGGCTTCTCCGGTTCAGACAATAGAACAGGCCTCTCATGATGTTATATCGGAATGCCGTTATACTTTCTATATTGTCCGTAATTCCATAGTAATGGTAATAACCAGTTAGTATCTGGTTAAGTTTTGCAATAATCTCTTGTAATCTGCATGTTCTCATCTTCACTAACAGAAGATTTACTTCTCTGCACTTATTTGCAAACTTCTTCTTACTGGTTTTCCTCTTCACTCTTTCTTTATGGGGTCTGACCCCAATGTGGTCAACTTAAGCCCAGAATGCTGAAAATTCAACGATTCTGGGCTTATATTCTGGATTTTTTTATATAAATATCTTGACATATCCTCCTAAATATGTGGTTTATAGATTAAGCAATATTACGTTACCGGCGAAATATTTATCTATTCCAATACGTAGGAGGTATGCCATATGAATCGAACTAATATTTGTAAAAATATCGTCCAATCCATTAAAGATTATATCACAGATCAAGTTAAACTGGAACCCCATCGGGTGGAAAAACATTTTGTACGGCGAAGAAAACTTTCACTTTTGCAAGTTATTATTTATCTGTTCTTTTCTTCAAAAGCTTCCATGTTCCAGAATCTTTCACAGATCAGAGAAGAACTTGGCACACTTTCTTTTCCGGATGTTTCAAAACAGGCACTTTCCAAAGCCAGACAGTTCATTAATCCTTCACTGTTTAAGGAACTTTATTATCTTTCTGTTGATCTGTTTTACAGCCAGATCCCTTCAAGAAAGCTGTGGCAGGGTTATCATCTTTTTGCAGTAGATGGTTCCAGGATCGAACTTCCGAATTCAAAATCAACTTTTGATTTCTTTGGTGAAATGTCCAGCTATCCTGATCCAAACCGACGTTATACCATGGGACTGGCTTCCATAATTTATGATGTTCTGGATGATTATATCCTTCATGCATCTATCCATAAATTTCTTTCCTCTGAACGAGCAGCTGCATTAGAACATCTTAAAGTTCTTGAAGATATGGGACTATATAACAACAGTATTATTATTTTTGACAGAGGTTATTATTCAGAAGATATGTTCCGCTACTGTGTAGAGCATGGGCATCTCTGTGTTATGAGACTGAAAGAGGGAATCAATTTATCTAAAAAATGCAATGGTGATATGATTTCCATTCTTCAGGGAACTTCAAAAGAAGGTACTTCCGATGTACCTATACGTGTCCTTGAGATTCCGCTTGATGATGGCACAAAAGAATATCTTGCAACAAACCTGTTTGATCCTGCTGTTACAAAAGATATGTTCCGGGAACTTTACTTCTACAGATGGCCTGTAGAACTTAAGTACAAAGAACTAAAAAGCCGCTTTGCCATGGAAGAGTTTTCCGGTGCTACTGCAGTGTCTATACAGCAGGAATTTTATATAAATATGCTTTTATCGAATCTGGCCTCCCTTATAAAAAATGAAGCAGATGAGGAAATACAGATTTCTGCCAAAAGCACAAATAAGTTCCGTTATCAGGCCAATCGTGCATTTATCATTGGACGGATCAAAAGTATTGTTCCCAAAATACTCTGCGGACTGTTTGAGCTTTCAATTATTGAACAGTTATATACAGATGCTGTACGCTGCAGATCACAGCTCCTGCCCGGCAGGTCGTTTCCAAGGAAGAAATTGAAATCCAAGGGACGTTCACATTTTCGAAATAAAAAAGCTTCTTTTTAAAATAGAGCCAGCATTCATCAATAGGCTTATTTAAGTGCGGTCATTTTTATAAATCTTCTAGTTTCCAACAAAACAGCAACTGTTTTCTAGCATAAACCGATTTGTTTTGTAGTTTGCATTGGAGGCTATTCGCTAATATGCCCCTAAGTTGACGCTAGGTTGACCACATTGGGGTCAGACCCCGACATTTTATAAGCATATCAAAAAAAGCAGAAGATATCTAATCCTTTTAGGAATAAATATCTTCTGCTTTTAAGTTAATGACATTGGGATTTTTTATGATTTTATTTCGTTCTTTTTTCTTTAGGTGGAAAAATCACTGGAAGTTCACATTTTATAGATCTTTTAGAGCTAATTTATTCTTTTTAGTTGCACTTCATAGGGTCAGACCCCGACATTCTTTTCTTCTCTTTCCACTCTATTTCCGATTTTATAATTCTTTTATAGATCTTTTAGCTCTGCTTTATCCTTTTTAGTTGCACTTCATAGGGTCAGACCCAGGAAGCTTCTACTGAACAGTTCAGACTTGTACATGCCATCCGCCAGCATCTTCTTGAAGCTGTCCTTTACTGCTGCGACATCCTCGTGATAGGTCATGCCGTACCAGGTATCGTTTGTTTTCAGAACCTTCACGGACATTTTACCCTGCTCCAGCAATTCACCGATGAAGATGGGAATCAAGTATTCCGCTTTCAGAGGATTGCCCGGGACTTCTTTCTCGAAAAACTCTTTGAAGCCTTCCTCCAGAACCTCCAGAAACTCAGGAGTTAATCCCCACATATTCATAGAAACCAGAGAATTCACATCAATCACTTTTCCGTCTGCTTCTGCCCCATCCGCTGTTTTTACGATGTTCTTGGTCTCTACGACCTCAGTCAAGTTATTTTCCGCATCCATCTTGCAGATGCCGCGGGTCACACCACCATTATCGGACAGTGTGTTCTTCAGCACAAAACCTGCCATACAGGACTTACCGCCGTTCACCAAATAGTTATGGACGGCTTTGAAGCCCTCTTTGCCGTAGTAATCATCTGCATTAATCACAATGAATGGGGTTTTGATTGCTTTCTTCGCCGCAAGCACAGCCTGACCGGTTCCCCACGGCTTTGTACGTCCTTCCGGCAGAGCTCCCGGGATGTCGTTGATATCCTGGAAAGCGTAGTCCACAGTGACATCATGAGAAGTGCAAATGGAGGCAATACGGTCACCGATGACCTCTTTGAACTCTTTCTCGATATCCTTACGGATGATAAATACCACATGGTTGAAACCTGCCTCAATCGCATCATGAATTGAGTAGTCCATGATGATATGATTAGCATCATCCACCGGCTCCAACTGCTTGATTCCTGTTCCAAATCGGCTGCCGATACCGGCTGCCATGATAAGTAATGTTGTTTTCATAATCTCTCCTTACTGCATTCTTTCCGCCTTATGTGGATACGCCTTTAAGAAATACTTAACAATAGATACTGAGCGGTCGCATCTTTCCATTGTCCTTCGGTATTTCCACCAGCCTTGCTGGTTTCGGCTTATAGGACTTTTTCTGTTTACACACTACAGAAGAAAATGCAGGTTCTCTCCAGTTAATATATATTCCCTGTATAACATGAATAGTTCCAACCAACACCGCATAGGTATGTAAAATCTCACCATAACGATAAATACATATGTTGTCTTCCATCCAGACCACGATGTCGACCCTCTGGTGACTTTAGGATTTCGGTGCTCAATAGCTATCCCTGTTATCTTGCTGTCTACGCTTAGCCTGCAACGTTACCGCGACAGACTCAAGACTCGCTTCAAATGCTGTGGTTAGCAGCTTATTTGATGGGGCTTCCACACACCGGACTATATACCCTTAGCTGGACGCACGGTCTGACCCCGAGTATTCCCCTTGTTTATACACATTTTATGAAGTGCTACCCCACTACTATCAACACTTCTATTTTTTCTTTGTTAATTTTTTCAAAACCTGACTCTCAATTTCCCATACAAGCGACTCTTTCAATACTGTCAAAATAATACCATATCCACCAAAGAAAAGAACAGCCGAAAATACCAACGTTACAAAATTTCCCATTCCCAGCATCTTAACCCAGCTTGAACTTACCACTCCAACAACTGTTGCTAATATAACTGCGCCATAACGTACATTCCTGTAAGCTGGTGTAACTTCTTTTCTTAATGCAATAAACTGTACTATCCAGACAACACCTTCTGCCACAAGAGTACCAATTGCTGCTCCTGCTGATGCCAATTGTGGAATCAATATTGCATTCAAAATCAGATCAACAACTGCTCCTGCAATTTCCGAATACAAAACCACTTTTTCACGTTCCAATGGAACCAACATCTGAATCCCCATAATATTCGTCAGACCTATAAACAGAATCGTAGGCATAATAATCTGCATTGGAACAACTGCTGAAATATAAGCATCTCCTGATAAAAACAGAATCCCTTCTTTTGCATACAAAATAAAATAAACGGTCAAAGGAACCGCAATCAGGAAAACGAAATTAATAGCCTTTTTCGTAATTCTCCGGAATTCTTCCATTTCATGATGCTCTATGTAATAAGAAGCCCTTGGCAATAGCACAGTTCCCAGAGAAGTAACGATTCCCAATAATACACCCTTGATTTTTACAGCAGCATTATAATATCCAACATCAGCATCTGTTTTAATAAACCCCAACATAACCGTATCCAGGTTAGTGTAAATTGTCGTAGCACATGACATCGCAAAGAAAATCATGATTGGTCCCAAATGTCTCCGAAAATTGTAGTCTCCGACAGGTTTTAGATGAATGTAACGGTGGACATTAACTAAATTACAAATATTCGAAGCTGACGCAGCAAAAATAGAAATTCCGCCATAAATAACATAATCACTCTTCTGATGGATCAATGCAAACATAGCAAGGAGTGCTATAAATTTAAATAAAATAGATCTAAGTGTAATATATGTATATTTCTCCAATCCACGATACAGCCAATCCATACCAATTGTATTAAATAACAATGTGGTACTCATAATCAAAAATAATAGACGTTCTGCCTGCAAACGAGGTACACATCCCAAAGCAATTCCGAATGCAATATATGTTATTGCCGTCATACCAACATTAATAACAAATATTTCCTGCACAGTCCTGGATAATTCAACTTTATCATCCCGTACCTTCGCACACACCCGGATTCCATAAGTGGGAATTCCCAGCTGCGCAAACAGCGCAAAATAAGCAATCACCGAAGTTGCAAAAGACACTTTTCCAGTCCCCTCCGGTGATAAGATACGCGAAACATATGGAAACGTAATCAATGGAAAAATGAACGATGACATTGTAAGCAATGCATTCATTATAAAGTTCTTTTTAATTGAAGTTTTTTTCAAAGCTGTTCTCCCTGTACTTTTCTAACGTATTTTGTACATGCAATAACCCAATATGTGAAATCTTTTTGAAATTTATCATTGCCAGTTGCATTCTTAATATTTCTTGTGGATTTCATGGGTCGAGTAGGTGAACCCCTTACGGTCGTACACCTCTCACAGAATTCCGGACGTGCGGCTTTCCCGCATCCGGCTCTTTGCGAAACGAATCGTTCACATTATCATTCATATATATTGACATATATCCGAGGTCTTACCAGTGGATAGCTGTTATCCAGCATATTTAGAAATTCTATCCAGTTATAGCTTTTCTTCTGGCTTCTCCGGTTCAGGCAGTAGAACAGGCTTCTCATGATGTTATATCGGAATGCTGTTATACTTTCTGTATTGTCCGTAATTCCATAGTAATGGTAATAACCAGTTAGTATCTGGTTAAGTTTTTCAATCATCTCTTTTAATCTGCATGTTCTCATCTTCACTAACAGAAGATTTACTTCTCTGCACTTCTTTGCAGACTTCTTCTTACTTGTTTTCCTCTTCACTCTGAATCTGCCATTCCTACTTCTGGAACAGTAGTGTGTAAAACCCAGGAAAGTAAAAGTGCCTGGTTTCGTTCCGGTTTTTCTGCATCTTTCTTTTGCATAACGCCCGAACTCTATCAGACGGCTCTTTTCTTCCTCGAGGCTTAATCCAAAGTGTCCCATTCTATGTTTCAGATGTTCATAGAACCACTCTGCATCCGATTTATACTGGAATGTTACCACAAAATCGTCGGCATATACGACCAGACCTGCATATCCTTTCAGCTTTGGTGTTATCACCTCTTTAAATCACCATACCAGTACGTAATGCATATAGATGCAGGAGATTACAAGAGAACAGACAGAACCTTGTCCACTTCCTTCTTCGGTTTCTTCAAATTCATAGTTGTTCATAATCCCTGCCTTCAGCATCCGCCTGACAAGACGGATGATATTGGGGTCTTTGATCCTTGATCCTATAAAACGTATGATCCATTCATGGTCAAGATGCTGGAAGAACCCTTTAATGTCTGCATCCAATACATAACTTGTTGGTTTTCTCTCCAACATCAGGTTTAATTTTCGGATTGCTTTATGACATCCCCTGTTGGGTCGGAATCCCATCATTTCATCATAAAACATTGGTTCAAACACCGCTTCCAGTATTCTGCGCAGTGCTTCCTGCACCAGCTTATCTTCGTAACAATAGATACTGAGCGGTCGCATCTTTCCATTGTCCTTCGGTATTTCCACCAGCCTTGCTGGTTTCGGCTTATAGGACTTTTTCTTTAGACGTTCTATAAGAGCGTTTATGTTTTCTTCCAGACTTCTCCCGTATTCCTCTTTGGTAATCCCATCAATTCCTACAGCTTTCGTTCCATCCATCTGGGCATGACAGCTCTTAAGCATTTCCTTATTAAGCAGATGTCCTAAAAACGTAAATACCATATCTGGATTTTCCTTTGCGTTTGATAATTGTGATATTCTCGCCAATTTCGTTTCCATTAGTACCTCTATCCCTGTGTATAGCTAATGTTTCCTCTTTGATATAGTTTCGCAGGTCAGAACTGTGAGGAACAGTTCTCTCTTGACTTCCCTCTGGTATTTATTTTTGTTCATACCTTCCTTGGTACTATTCGGACCTCCGACTACCTGCATTTCTTTTACCATCCTTCTTCTGGTTGTCAGGCATACTTTCTGTTTACACACTACAGAAGAAAATGCAGGTTCTCTCCAGTTGATATATATTCCCTGTATAACATGAATAGTTCCAACCAACACCGCAGAGGTATGTAAAATCTCACCATAACGATAAATACATATGTTGTCTTCCATCCAGACCACGATGTCGACCCTCTGGTGACTTTAGGATTTCGGTGCTCAATAGCTATCCCTGTTATCTTGCTGTCTACGCTTAGCCTGCAACGTTACCGCGACAGACTCAAGACTCGCTTCAAATGCTGTGGTTAGCAGCTTATTTGATGGGGCTTCCACACACCGGACTATATACCCTTAGCTGGACGCACGGTCTGACCCCAATGTGCTCCCTGTCAATAGTCAAGTGGCAAGGCGTGGCGGAATACTGGTGGTTCAAATTTTGCAGATTTCCACAGGTATTGAACTTCCAACGATCCTCAGCCCCTCTTCAATTTCTATCTTATACTGCCCCATCAGCTCATCACTTACGCCATTATATTCTGGCAGCATTATCTCATTCCCGCCATCAATCAACGACTGATACTTATTCGTTCCAAGATTATGTTCCTTGAGGATTTCAATCTTCAAAAGGTTCGAATAGCTTTTGGCTTTCGATTCTATCAGTTCAACCACAGCTTTCCTGTTTTCCTCACTATCCGTGTAACCGCCGATAACCGGCAAGCGAAAGACAACTGGCTTGCCGCTGTTCAGTAATGTCACAAGATTGTTTTTATATAGCTCAATCTTTCCACCGAGAGAAGATGAGCACAAATCATCACTCAGAACCTTAATATCAACGTAAAACAGGTCTATATGCTTGATTGCAATGGAAAGTTGTGCTGATGAGCAGAAAAGGCTTGTCTCCACAACTATGTGGATTTGCTCATCGTTAAGCCGTTGAAGCATAGGATCAAGCTCTTTCATCTGGAGCATACACTCGCCGCCAGAGAACGTCACTCCACCCGTAAGGGAGTCCAGATAAGTAACCGAATTAGAATTACAGGAACCGTAAAACGCTTTATCTTTTACAACTTCGGCGTACAGCTCATCTGGGCTATACCATTTTCCATAGGTTCCTTCTTCTTCAACTTTACCGTTATGATTCTTCCTTACATACCTTTGCTCTCTGTGCAGTAAATTTTCCGGATTGCTACACCAAGGGCAGTGTATTGAACAGCCTTTAAGAAAAACCGTAGTCCTAATTCCAGGGCCGTCGTGCAGAGAGAAACGCTGGATATTGGTGAGGAGGATATTCTTTTCAGGTATCATATCAAATTTAAATCACTTCCCTCTTACAAATTTGTTACTGACAAGCTTAAATTCTCCAACGATAGGCTATGCTACATAATATTCTAATTTTTGAGCTTAGCCCTCATTTTCTTCAAAGCGCCAATTGCATTTGACAAGAAAAACTCATCCCGCAAAATAAGCAAAATCATAAAATAGCTGAAAGCACCAGCGATAACCAAAATCGCTGTATTAAAGATTCCGCTTGTTAAGAAATATCTGCACGGTCACCAAATAAATCCAGTGCTTTTCTCATATTTCGCACATAAAGAATGGTATGGATTTTCTTTGGTGAATGTTCATTATATGATAAAAAAGAGTTAACAATTGCACTGCCAATCAAGCCTGTTGCTCCAGTAATCAGTATGCTTTTATTGCCTAATTCATCAAATAAAGGCATTTCATCTAGCGATATTTTATAATAGTCAGTCATCTTTCCTCCAAATCTAATATAAGCAGATTTTCAAATTGATCTTTTTCAAGATCCAGACCACCCAAAAAGCAAAAGCTGTCGAAAGAAGAATGCGAGATAAAAACACCGCAATTGCTCCTAGTTCTGAGCCCAAAATGCAAACGCCAATAATTTCGTTCACACCCCACAAGATAAGATAATTTATCGGGTCAGCATACAAATAAATTCCAAACGCATAAGAAGCGGCATTATTCAAGCTATCTTTGCTTTGTTGCGAAATCATACTCAAAATGTTTGCACACAAGTCCCACAACAAGATAGTCCCTATAAATGGAGTAATCGTCTCACGTATAATCCAACCACCATGTGGGATATTCAACGAAATAACATATGCCGCGAAAAAAGCCGCTATATTTATCAACCTCTGGAATCTGCTCTTTATTGGAAATCTGCATTGATCTATCCACTTTCCCATGTAAAACCAAAACACATATTTAATGGGATTGCCTAAAATCAGCATTTTACCAAGGACTTTTTGAACGATTATGCCACATATTAATAACGCGGCTGGAAATATAAATTCTCCAACTTTCTGATGCTTCCTGCAAAACCCTTCTATAATATAAGCTAAGATAAAAACCAAAAACAATGATTCCAGATACCACAAATAAACATCATATGGAACTAGAACTTGAAATAAAGCACTAAAAAAGGGATGTTCCAAATCCTTATAATATCCTGAAATCCATTTAATAGGAATATTTACAATCATCCATGTAAATATCAAAGGTACAATAAGTCGCTTAAATTTTATTACAGCTAAAGATTTGAGACTTCTGTATCTTCCCTTTTCTATCTGCCTAAAAAAAAGCATTCCGGAAACCGAAAAGAATGCAGGCATATGAAAAGAATAAATAAAAGAAGACACATAAAGCAGCAATTCATGGAATGCTGTATCTTTTATCCCCGCATCATTCATCGCTTCATAAATGTATATTCCACCAAAATTAGTATCGATTGTGTAGAATATCCCATGTCCTATTACAACCAACACGACAAGGATTACACGCATTATCGTAATCTGCGTGTCATATTTCTCTCCCCCCCCAGACCGTCCGAAAACTTGATTTTTCAGCATAAAATTAGCCCCTCTTCTTTCTATGTGTCATTGCTACGAAAATAAAATTCGTAGCAATGTACATTTTTTATTTATATTGAACACCCATGTGAGTGAATCAATCTTAATTTCAGTGAAGACTCATCCTAGTTTTCGGACAGTCTCCCCCTGGTTTTCAGCTTTAACTCACACAAAAATTTTAAAGCTATCCACCATACTAGATAGTAAAGGAACCTAGGAGAAAAAATCTCTTCGTAAAATTTATTTGAAAAAAAAGAAAACAAAATTGTATAGTACATATATGAATAAGCCAGGACATTCAAATCAATCCAATCATTTTTTACCTTACTAGATCGGATTGCTTTTAAATAAATTTTTTGAGATAAAATAGCCATAAAAATCACAAATATAACAACGCCAACATAACCTGCGTCATACAAGAAAGAGTAATAAGTTGTATACACATTTCCCAAGCTGAATCCATTAATATACTTAAATGGAAGATTCAATTCATGCGACCAATCACTCGGAAAAATCTTCCCGCAAAGCCAATTTATTGCTACAGCAAAAGTTTGGTTTTCTGTTATGTCAGCACCGAATCTCCCTGCCTTAATAAACGTATCCAAATTTTTAATCTCCGCAGATAAATACATTGCCAAATAATCCATTGGTGACCTTGTTGAATTTCTACCAAGCAAGTTTCCAAGGGTTTGAAAAGAAATCAATGCAGCAATAGATCCTAGAATGCACACCATAACATATTTAAAAGGAAGTCTGCGCTTTTTTCCTGTTTGTTTTTCTCTCAATAACAAATATTGTGTAACTATAGCCACGAGCAATGAAAATAGCGGTGTGCGCGAACCAAATATCACGCCACACACTCCGCTTAACACAATGTTGACAACAAGCAGCATTCTATTATTTCCAGATTTTTGAATAATATCATACACAAGTATGTATCCCCAAATGTACCCTGAAGCCATACAAAAATTTCTCATATGTTTAACAATCATTGGTATAGCAATCTTATCTTCTGTAAATGTATTTGCATAGCGAAAAACATAAATAGCGTCAGCTAGTGATTCACCAGACAATCCTCTTAAAAAGGCTATAATCAACATAATCGTGACCATTTGAAATGCAGCAAATAAAAATAATTTCAAAGAGTTTATTTTGCTCTCATTTCTATTTTTTATCAAAGCAGAAGAATTATTCTGCCCTAAATTTTCCCTTTTTTTATTGATTACGACAGTAAATCGCCGTGTCCATTGGGTTGAAAAAGATACAACAACAAAGAGTATTGATCCGCCTCCTAGAACCCACATTGTTGCACTTGATAAATTCAAATCCCATACTTCAACATATTTTATTGCAAATACGGCTTGTACAAAAAATCCAACGACAAAGGCAAACTGAGGTGTCATCAAGGCATTTCTGTATGAGCTCATCAAACAAAACACCAACAACACGGCATAAATTACTATTAAAACAACCAAATTACCCATCAATACCCATTCCTTCTATTAAGATATCACTTGCCTTAAATAAATCATTGAACCTTTTGTCCATAATAAGCGTTCGGTCCGTGCTTCCTCATGTAATGCTTGTCCAACACATACTGCTTTATCTCGGCATTCGGATTCAAAGCCAAAGTCTTGATGTCCATTTCCGCAACCTTTTCCATGACCACAGCATTATATACAGCATTAGCAGGACTTGTTCTCCAAGCGAATGGCCCATGATTTTTCACCACGATACCAGGAATCGCCATTGGGTCGTACCCCAATCTTTCAATCGTCTCGATGATGACCTTCCCGGTGTTCAGTTCATAGGCTTCCATGACTTCGACTTCACTCAGTTCTCTTGTACAAGGAATGTCTCCGTAGAAATAATCCGCATGAGTTGTTCCGAGTGCCGGAATGTTCATGCCAGCCTGTGCAAAGGCTACAGCATTGGTGGAATGCGTATGAACGATTCCTTTTATCTCCTTATACCTTTTATATAATTCCAGATGGGTCTTGGTATCAGAAGAAGGCTTCCATTTGCCATCAACAGTCTCACCACTCTCAATATCCACAACCACCATGTCTTCAGCAGCCATTCCGTCGTAGTCAACACCGGACGGTTTAATGACCATGTATTTCCTGTCTTCCGATATTCCGCTGACGTTTCCCCACGTGTAAATGACGACGCCCTTGGCAACGAGGTCAAGATTAACCTCACAGACAATTTTCTTCAAATCTTCTAGCATAAACTTTCTTCCTCTTACTCTCCATTGCAATTTTAAATCCCAGGCGAAATTTTAGCTTATTCTCCGCAGAGGATTTTTAGCGTGTGTTCTATTCCTTTATTCACAGTAAATGCACCTTGCCACCCGAGGGTCTCTATCTTTCTCGTACTCAAAACCTGCCTTGCAATCGGTGATCTATTAGCCAAATCAACGGCAGTCGGATCCGCAAAAAAGACCTGTTTACCTGCTTTGTTTGCAATCGTTTCAGCTAACTGAGCAATTGTACATCTCGCTTCTGGATTTGCAGTATTATACGTTTCTCCAGAATTTCCCTTTATCAAAACAGTCAAAAGTGCTGACACACAATCAGCGACATAGTTATAGCTTCTCATCTGAGTTCCAGCGCTCTTCATAACAATATCTTCGTTGTTTAAGACATTGCGCAAAAATTGTACATTGGCTCGATTGTCCGATTGCGTAATATAAGGCCCATATGTATGACACGGTCTAACTACGACCGTCTCAAAACCGTACTGTTTTGAATAAGATGCGCACAAGTTCTCCGCTGTCCTCTTTGCCATTGGATAACAAGAACGAGGCGATTGCGTATCCAAATACCCGGAATAAGTTTCCTCAAATGCACCAATGGTCAAATCTCCCTGGCCGTACACTTCACCTGATGAAACATAGAGCAATCTTTTAGCACCGTGCGTCCTTCCATATTCAAGTAATCTGTAGGTGCTATTTACAGTTCCCATTATTGTTCCAACCGGGTCACCATTAAACGCCGCAGGGTACGCATTACCAGCTGCATGAATGATATAATCAACATCAACATCGAAATCAATATTAGAATTCAAATCATATGAGATCGGTTGAAATCCTTTAAATTTCCCATACTGGCTTTCGAGTTTCTGCGCATTTCTCCCAGCTGCTATCACATGTATACTGGCTCCTGAAGTCTGATTATATCTTAACAACACATCTGTCACAAAAGAGCCGATTGTCCCTGTTGCCCCGGTGATGACGACAGACTTTCCCTTTAAATTCTCCAAATCAACAGTATGCTGGATAGCTACATCCAAATCAGCTAAATATGTTCTGCTATTATGTAAGTCCATATCATCCACCATCACTTCAGCCAATCTGATCTCTTTGCTACAAGAAGTGCTTTAAAAATATCAATATCCTCAACTGTCGTTAACTTAATATTCTTCTCAGATCCCGCCGAAAAATAAACTTGTTTTCCCATTTCTATCATCAATGTACAAGATGCAACAGAATTTGTAATTCCTGCTTTAAGTGCTTCCCGATGAAGTTCACAGATATCGCCAATACGGAATCCTTGTGGGGTCTGTGTTCTCTTGAGCCTGTCTCTTGGATAACTGCCAATAGAAACCTCACCATCTTCTGTCTGCATCATAGCCTCAGCACAAGGAATTACAGTGATCGCATTTCCATGTTCCTGTGTAACTCTAATGCAATCGGATATGATCTCAGCAGAAACCATTGGCCTAATCGCATCATGAATCAGGACAATATCCTCCGCTGAATGGTGCTTTTCAAGTTCATATACGCCATTACGGATAGAATCCTGTCCATTCTTTCCACCAAGAACAACATACTTAAGCTTTGAAATGTTGAACTGATTCGCATATGCCCAAAGAACAGATTCCCATCCTTCAATGCAAACAACTGCAATTTCGTCAATCTCCGGATGCTTCTGAAATGCTTCCAGCGTATATACAATGACCGGACGCTCATTGACCGTCAAAAACTGCTTCGGTATATTCTGATGCATACGTGCACCAGAACCACCAGCGATAAGTAGTGCAATGTTCATAAGTCGTAATCTCCTTTATATAAGTTTGAAATACAATTTCATTAATCATACAAATTATATTTCAATTTCAGCCCTATGGGATTTTCAATTACTTTTATACTTGTATCTCATAATTTATAACGCTGTTTTTCGCCTTTCGCATTTTCTTATATCAGAGTATTTATATAACGCAAACACTCATCCAAGGCTTTGTAAAAATAATAACCATTTCTTAATTTATCTGATATATTTTTAGTAGCACAGCACATATCATCGTACTCCGTTTCAGATATATCGCATAATTTTTCTTCCAAATCACTAAGATCAGTAATAAGTAGACCCACTTTATTTTCCTTAACAAAATCCGCGACAGCTGCTTCATTCCATACAATCACGGGCAACCCGGCCGTTAAGTACAACGAAGTCTTATGCGGGTCATTGTACCGCAAATAATTTCCAGTATTTCCTGCACAAGTATTTGCCTGTGGCCCATCCCATACAAGTCCGAATCTTCCCTTAAGGTGTCCCGGTAATTCCTCTGGTTTAAAGGATCCAACATAAATCATGTTGGGACCTCCCTTGTCAGTTTCATAATTATTACCAAAAAGATAAATCTTTAAGGATTGATTCTCCTTATTTGATCCATCAATTATTTTATAAATATACCCACATTTGCTACTCGCAAGATTGCCTGCGATAGCTATAGATAGTTGGTCTTGCTCCGAAGTCAATATGCAAGGCTCATCAGTCAAATAATCGAAAATCTCAAGTACAAACAATCTTTCTGAGGCAAATCCCTTCGAGACAAGATAATCTTTCATATGCTGGTTATGGCAAATAACAGCATCAAAATGTTTCAGAAGAATGTTATCACCGATTTCATTTGTCCTCCTCTTCTTCCTTACAAAGCCTTCGATTCCGCCTCGCAAGGATTCCAAATCGTGTATTAGGGCAATAAAATAGCAACCTTTTCTTTGAATTATCGGCACCATTTTCTCTGCCAATCTTTTTCCGGAAAACGGGTGCTGATAAATAATCACGTCACCTCTCTTTAGCTTTACAAGCACCTTAATCCAATGTACAGTCAAAACAAACGCCAACCAAAATCTTTGAAAAATGTTATTCTTTTTCTTTAACGCAAACGGGATAGCTATTCTCTCATATCCTCTTCTTTGACAAAGCACCGCTATATCATCCGGAGCTTTGGCACCTGCAGTATTGCGTCTCTCCCGGTCTATATCAACATAATAAATCATTGTCGTTCCCCTGTTCTTATTCCTCGCCAAAATCCAGCTCCATCAGCGGATGCTGTTCACGCTTTTCAATCGGCGGAATTTCCATATAGTTCTTACCATATAACCTCGAAAGATAATTGTCGTATCCCTTCGGCATTCTTACTTTAATTCCTTCAAATTCCATCTCGATCGTTTCGCAGCTATCACTTCTTAAAAGTAGCTCACCAAAATAGTGCTTTCTGCCAGTTGGTATCGATGTGAACTTCGAGCCGTTATTTTTGCACATAGAATATACTTTTATTGTTAACTTGCTGATGGTATCCAAGGTAAGCCATGAAAACAATCTTCCTATAATTTCTTTCTTAGAAAACGCTCTCTCTAATTCGGCGTTTCCCTCAATATAAGGCTTCAAATATGGCATATCATTATATGTTTTCCTGCAAGTAAGCAAATAGCCAAATGCCAAGCAGAGAAATCCGTGCAGTTTCCTCAAAATCACGTTGTTTGGAACATTTTCCTGGATAAATATATCAATATAAATTCCATTATCTGATTTTGACAACTCATTAAAAGATTTATAAACCGTTCCCTTCTTTTTTATCTGAACATGTGCTAATCCGTGATTTCTTCCCAGTTCAGGAGCCCACAGCTCATATTTTCCTCCCAATTCTTCATCAAAAATTGCTTTAAAGCGTTTATAACTCTTCCTTGTCAAATTAATATCTATATCATCATCCCAAGGAATAAATCCTTTATGTCTGACAGTTCCCAGTGCTGTTCCGCCACTCATGGAGTAGGCTATATCGTATTTTTCAGCAACAGCCAAGAAATCTCTGAACATACCCAATTCTACATTCTGAAGCCTCTTTAATTCACAATCTGTCAGGGTATGCATATTATCAAGCTTTCTAAATTTCATTTTAAATTGTGCATGTGAATCAATTTTTTTATTCATAATATCTTACATCACTTTCTCCGCAGCTAATGCCCTTTCAATTAACAAGTCTTTATAGCTTTCCGGAAGCTCGTTAAAATACGCGCTAAATCCCCAGACACGAACAATGAGTCCCTTATACTTCTCTGGGTGCGCCTTCGCATCTATCAACGTCTTGCTGTCAATCAGATTCATCTGCATCTGGAAAAAGCCCAATGCTATTGCGCCTTTCATGAAAAGGACAAACTTGTCCAGATTTGTATCAAGCAGCGACTCTGTCATGAAGAAGTCAATAACGTTTCCGTTGAACCGCTGTTTGTCATATTCAAGCTTCCCGGCAAATCCCACGATTTCCGTATAGCCAGCATCGGTGCAAGAGATGTGTGTGTTATACGGCTTTCCACTTTTTCTTCCGGAGAAATCAGCCGGCATCTTCTTGCTCAAGATGTTGTAACCAGGAGAACTCAAACCAAACTTCACAGTTCCCCCAAGAGTATTCTTATACTGCTCCGCTTTTGTGGCAACGGACGCTGTAATCTTGTTAACAAGCTCCTCCGTCTCAGGGTCATCATGACCGTAAGACTTTCTCAGACTCGTAATCTCCGTGTAAATCTGATCAGCATCCTTCGCCTCATTCGAAACAGCGAAATCGTTCATCCTTGCCTTGTTCATCTCCGCCAATGTGTGCTTCTTTTCCACAAACACAAGACTGTTGATATTACAAAGACTATCCACGACATTTGATATTGCAACCGTGGTCACGCCGTAGTTGTTATATTTAACCGCTCCTTCTGAGACATCTTTACGTTTCTCAGAGCAGCCGTCCATAAACATGGAAACCAGAGGATCCTTTGCCCATTTCAGAGCATTGACACCCTCCAAAAATTCAGCAAAGCACTTTTCATTTTCTTTTATGTAAGCCTCAAGCAAAGCTTCAAAGGAAGCATACTCCTGCCCGTTGTTAAGTACTCTATCCAGAGCCTTAAAGTAATCGAAGACCATCACGTTGTTTTGATCCAGCGACTTCCCTACGATATACGGCTCCCAACAGGCGGAAACACAATAGGAATAAGCATCCTCTTCCGGCATTCCAAAACTGAGCAATGCAGGTACAACAGCTTCGTCATTTGAGAAAAGAGGGCTTCCTGTTTTTGCAGTAAGGCAGGACACAGCAGTCTTCAAAAGCTTGTCGGGCATGCCTTTCCCCACACGGATGAAAGTCTTCGGATCTGGCTTGCCAAGCTTAGCCTGCTCTTTCAGGAAAATCTCCGTCAAGTCATTGCAGAAATATGAACCATCAGGATTGTTGCCACCAAGGATAGCAATCTGCCCAATATCGCCCTCAAGAGCATCACTCTTGTACTCCGGATATTTGCTTAAAGAGCTAAGGAAGTCAGCTACAAGAGCTGAAGCAGAATCATAGCTGATTTCCCCTGACTTAACATCGGCATCATACAGGTCTCCAAAGATTAAATCCAAGCGTCCAAGGCCATTCAAACGGTGCCTTGTCTGCCACATAATCTGGTTGAAGAAAAGCAGGCGCTGCAAAGCCTCATCGAAATGCCGCGCAGGTCTTGTCAGCATATTTTCAAAGTACTTTATCTGATTATTCTTATAGGAGTTGCTGGACGCTTTGACCGCCTCAAGTATGCGCACACGGAGAGTTTCAATCCCATTTGCTACCGCCTTGGCTTCTGTACCGTAATTATCAGAACCAGCAGCCTTCTTAGCCAATTCCTCAAACGAGCCGTGAATAACCTTGTCATAGTCCAGCGTAAAGTTGCTCAGTATATTCCCTGGGGCGGCAATTGTTTTCCCTTCATCAAGGAAATACACAAAACGGCTCTTGCTATCCAATGAAATCTCCACTGTCTCAAGGAGCTTCTTTGTGTCATAGCCAACTGTTCTCTTTTCACTCGACTTTACGGCTTTGATCTTTGAATAGGCTTTAGCAACATGCCGCAACATATCAACTTTTCCTTTTTCATCAAATTGATGCTTCTTTACGAAAGGAACAACATAATTTACTTGCCACATATCATTTTTAATTTTTGTTTTTAAACTCATTGTGTTCCTCTTCTTTCCTTCTTTACCTTATTTTAAGGCCACACTTTATTTTCATTTTCTTTACAACACATATTCTCTCAAAGGTTTTATCTTCGACATAATCCACGATCCGAAGAATGCTATAATCACAAATATCACCCCAAATACCGGCATTACAAGCCAATACAGATTGAATGACACCGGAGATACTTTCAAAAGCTTGTATGTAAAATGAATAAACACGGGATGTATCAGATATACCCCAAAGCAGAGCCTATCAACATTCCACACACCCCCCCTGTGTACATCATCTATGTCCATGCCTTTGAACAGCAAAAATGCAAATATACCGGTTAATCCAATAATTGGACTATCATATCCAAGATAATCTCCGCTTCCTGATAACAAAGCTACCATTACAGCAAAAATCAACATGCTCACAAATCCAGCTGTTGCTATTTTTCTACCGACCTCAATATATTCTTCCAGAAAGTGACCGCACACCACATAGAAAACGGAAAATGTAGTAAAGGGAACCATAAACGAAATCTCAATGCGAGCCACACTCTCTATTAGAGGAATACAAAAGTTAAACAGGAATAGTATGAGCAGGAATGTTCGCATCGTCTTTTCATTCATGTTGTCTGTAGCATTTTTAAGGAATGGTAAAACCAGATACACCCCAATCAACACATACAGATACCATAAGTGCCCGAAGCTCTTGCCTTCAATCACATTCATTACGGCCTGCAGAATCATTAATGGACTTACCTGTTTAGTCTCCATGGAAATCATCATCACGGAAAACGGCACACCAAATATAAACAGTGCCAATAATATTCTCTTGCAGTATTTCCTTATACAGACATCCCATGTGATGGCTTTGTCTTTCCTTAGAAGCAATGCTCCCGTTATCATTAAAAATACTGGAACAGCCCAGTAAAGCATCCGATAAGCACACAAAAAGAAAAGATACTGATTATCTGTTAGTTGAAACAGTTCTTTATTGTCCGTAAGTGTAGAGTTTGTATGTAGAAATACAACTGCTATTGTCGCGACTATCCTGAGAAGCGAAATGTCCGTAAGCTTGCTTGCTTGCTTGCTTGCTTGCTTGCTTGCTTGCTTGCTTGCTTGCTTGCTTGCTTGCTTGCTTGCTTGCTTGCTTGCTTGCTTGCTTGCTAAGCGATTATGTGTCGTCTCTTCCATGTGTCAAGCCCTTTTCCTTAATTTTCTGAAATTTTTCTCGGCTATTTCGCACTGTTTAGAAGCCGTGCTCATATCTTCTACCTAAGAACTTAGCCTTCAAAAATGCTGTTCCCTTGTTCCACCAGTTAATCGGTTCCATGTGTATATGCTGGATTTCCTTTACCTTTAATCCTTGCGCTTCTACTTCTTTATCTAGCCAGACATTCAGTAGGATTTCTCCAACTCTACCCGGATACCGAGCTTGGAATGCGGAGTAGTTGCTCGTATCCACTCTTTTATCCAGTTCATGCAACACATCGAAAAGGAACGAGCAGTACTCGTCAACAAAATCCGCTCTCATCACGAACATATTGAACATATATCCGCTTTTCTTTTTAAGAATCTTGTCATAACTATCAAGATACTGCGGATATCGTTCGCTGATGATTTCCCTTGTCTTCTCCAAATGTTCTATGTAGTGAGTGTGTGCGTAATGCGACTCTAAGGTTTCAATCACATAGTGGCGTTTTTCAGGAACGATAACGTCGTATTGTTTACACAGAATCTGCGCTTCTTTGCTGTTTAATACCGATTTCCACTTACTTTCTTCACCGTTCTCGGCTTTCTTCTTCCGTAAGCAGAAATGTCGTCTGTAATGTGCTAATCCCAAATAATCAGCTTTCAGATTCTTCCACATCCAGTACATTCCGGTAAGTTCACAGAAGTAAGGATTAAGTTTTGATATGTTTTCTCCGGTATTATCGCCCTGATAGCCAATTGACTCCTTACCCTCAGCTCCGACATGTAGTGGTATGTATATATCATCCTGCGGCATACGATATTTCTTGTGCGCCGCTATAATGATTTTTATGTCTAATGCTTTGTTTTGTTTATATGATTCGTTTGATTTATTTTGGCTCATATCGCCTACCCCTTTTAATCCGTATTAGGCTTTAAGCCAATTCCTTCTCGCTCATCTCCAACGCCGATGCCACCACAGCATCCATGTCATAGTACTTGTACTCGCCCAGTCGCCCGCCAAAGATAATATTCTTCTCACCCTCGACCAGCTTCTTGTAGTCGGCATAGAGCGTCCCATTCTTCGCATCATTGACCGGATAATACGGTTCATCTCCGGGTTTCCACTCAGAGCTGTACTCACGGGATATTATGGTCTTCGGCAAATCATTCCCGTTTTCATCCTTACCGAACTCGAACCACTTATGCTCGATAATGCGTGTCCACGGCGTTTCTCGATCTGTGTAGTTCACAGCGGCATTGCCCTGGAAGTTCGGCTTGTCGAGGATTTCGTTTTCAAAGCGAACGGAACGGTACTCCAGATAACCGAGGGAATAATTGAAATAAGCATCAATCGGTCCGGTATAAACAACCTTCTCTGCCAGCGCATCCAGTTCCGCTTTATGCTCCAGATAATCCACGCCGAGCCTTACCTCTATACCATCAAGCATATGCTCGACCATCTGCGTATAACCGCCGATTGGGATGCCTTGATATAGAGCATTGAAATAGTTGTTGTCAAAAGTCAGGCGTACAGGCAGGCGCTTAATAATAAACGCCGGCAGGTCTTTGCAGTCACGTCCCCACTGTTTCTCCGTATAACCTTTAACCAGCTTTTCGTAGATATCTCTACCGACCAGACTGATGGCTTGCTCTTCCAGATTCTTCGGTTCACCGGAGATTTCTTTCCGCTGCTCATCAATCTTGGCTTGCGCTTCTTCCGGTGTCACCACGCCCCACATCTTGTTGAATGTGTACATATTAAAAGGCATGGAGTATAACTCACCTTTGTAGTTAGCCACCGGAGAGTTTGTGAAACGGTTGAATACCGTAAAGTTTTGGAGGTAATCCCACACAGTCTTATTATTCGTGTGAAAGATGTGCGCACCATACTTGTGGAAATTGATACCTTCTACTTTTTCAGTATAGATATTACCGGCAATGTTTGGCCTCTTATCGATGACCAGAACAGATTTCCCATGTTGATGCGCTTCATGCGCGAACGTAGCTCCGTATAGGCCAGAGCCAACCACCAGATAATCGTACATAACTTAATTCTCCCTCGTGTTTATATTTCTTCCTCTTTCGTATTTGCTCGTATTCGTCGTCTATAAATTCACACTGCGGCTATTCCACACTGTGGCCATATCCGCTCAGCCACTCCCGCGGTTCTGGTGTGCGCACCATCTCGCACAACCCTTTAATTTTAGCAAAAACAATCACATCGACCCGTCTTTCTTCGCAACCACCATCACCGTCTTCAAAAGAATCTTAATATCCAACCCAATATCCCAGTTTTCAATATATTCTTTATCCAGTCTCACAACCTCTTCGAAGTCCGTGATATCGCTTCGTCCGCTGACCTGCCACATACCGGTGATTCCCGGCTTGATTGCAAGTCTCGCTTTATGTCGCGGTTCATACAGGTTGGTCTCCGAAATCAACGGCGGTCTTGTTCCCACAATGGACATATCTCCTTTCAGTACATTAAAGAACTGTGGGAATTCATCCAGGCTTGTCCTTCTGATGAAATCGCCCACTCCTGTCTTATGCGTTCCGTCCGGAAGTACTTTATTCCCGATTACTCTGGGGTCAAAGTCCATCTTGAACATTTTCCCATCGCCCAGTTTGTTCTCTTTCATGAGCTCTGCTTTACGTTCTTCTGCATCCATATACATGCTGCGGAACTTGTACATTTTGAATTTCTTTCCGTTCTTTCCCACACGTTCCTGAGAGAAGAAAATCGGGCCCGGTGATGCAAGATAAATTGCAGGACCTACGAAAAGTGTGATAATTCCAGTAAAAATACAGCCCACCAGACCGCCGAAAATGTCCATAAGGCGCTTCAGGAAAAGCTGACCGAAGGATGCGTAGTTAAGGCTTGTGGTGAGAACCGTGTAGTTTCCCACCTTTTCCACAAATTGTCTTTTTCCTGTTTTATTGGTGATCTTGGAAAGATTCAGGTGAACGGTTACACCTGTTTCCGTAAGCTGTTCTATCAGATCTTCCGGATAGGGAAGGTGCTCGGGTATTACCATAAGTACTTCGTCAATCCATTCCTGGCACACATACATGGATGTGCTGCTTTTTGTGGCTACCACAGGAACACCGCAGATTTCCTGACCGGTGCAGTCCTCATCGATCACAGCTACACCTGCAAAAGAATATCTGGCATAGTTGTTTTCCTGCATGTTGCTTACCACCTTCTCTGCCTCAGCTTTGGATGTGACGATCAGAAGCTTCTTGTCGCCACCATTTTTCATTTTTCTATGTAAGGAATTCTTCCAGATTTCCCTTACCATATAAGAAAAAAACAGATAAATGATCACAGTGGTAAAAAGAATCAGCCTGGAAAAGCTCTGTCCTTCCTGAATCACAAACAGATAAATGATTGCCAGCACGCCTACTATGACAGACTGTTTCAAAGTTGCTACGAATTCTTTGTAGTGTCCTCTTTTCAATACACTTTTCATGGTGCCTGCTGTAAAGATCACTACCAGGTCTGCCAGGCAAAGAAAAACAGCCATATTACGATACAAAACATCGCTGTATAAATCCATTTCCATCCCGCGAAGGGCATACGCCAAAATAAATGACAGTTGCAGGCAGATCATGTCCAACAGCATAAAATCAGCATGCTTCAGCCAGCCATCTGAATCTTTCCTATACATTTTTTCTTTTCCCTTCCAGTCTCCATTTCATATCTCATAGAGATTTTATGATACCCGTGTCAAAGGTGATCACCGTAGAGATGCCAACCCTGATAAGCTCACTGTAGCTTGCAAAACGCCAGATGACGATCATTCCTTTTTCGCAGATTTCGACAGGATTCGTGGAGTATTTTACTCTACGAATCTGTGAAATTCTTCTGTTTATGACAAAGTTTTTTAACAAACAGAGGGAGTTTTTATATGGTATTTAATCTATCCCTGCAAAAATCATGATCAAAGTGGGCTGACTTGGGTGCTATTTGCCGTTGCAATTATGGTCAAAAGCCCTCGGAATTCCCTGTTTATGGGAGTTCCGGGGGCCTTTTTTCGTAGAGTAAAATACTCCACAAATTTGCAGCGCATTTTGGACTATATCCTAATAAAAGAAACAGCAGTTTACAGGCTATCTTGTCTGTTCACTACTGTTTCTTCTTTTGTGTATTCTTATTCAATTTTTTCTTTGGTTTGTTTCTATTTTTTCTTTACCATACACCGTTTTCTGAAAAATGAGATTCCATAGCAGAGGATGTGGTCATAGTCTTCCTCATATTCTTTTGTATACATCCGGTCATTGATCTGGTTCAGGGCACGTTCACATTCTGCTTCCATTTTTTCCATTGTCTTTGCATATTTTGCTTCAAAGACCGCCACCCGGCTGTTAACCGGATCGTATACTACAATATCACTTCTGCCCTCTCCATGCTCTTTGTTGGAGTCTACCATATATCCGGCTCCTGTGAAGATTCCTGCCAGGAATGCATGATAAAAGTCCTCTCTGTAATCATGGTAGCTGATGGTTCTGCGAAGGAGGGCTGTCATTTCCTTTGTGACAGCTTCACTGTCTCCCTTCCAAACTGCAGCAAATAAATGGTTTCTGTTCCAGGTTTTTGCACTGTCATCAAACCACCGGATCACTGTTGTCTCAAATATTTCCCGTATCTCTGCATTGGGGATTTGCAATGCTGCAGATCCTGCCGGCAATTCCCGGTTCAGAGTTTCCGACCGTACCTGTGTCAGGTACCCTGTCAGATACAGAACACTCCATAGATTATCCTCTGAAGAATGGAGGTAGTCATAGGTCAGGTTCTTATCAATCTGCTGGATGATGTATCCTCCTTCCATGAGAATTTCCAGTTTTCTGGTAATACTGCCTCCGGCATAGTCAATAAAGGATCGGATAATGGCATTGTCACTGGTGTTTTTCCAGTATCCTGCAGGTTTTGCCTGAGGATTATGCTGTAGTTCCAGCACATAATTCATCACATCCCAGGGACAATATACATCCCAGTCTCCAAAATGATACCCATCGTACCACTGTTTTATAAGTTCTCTCTTATCTGTGATCTCTCCGTCTGCCAGGATCTGATCTACTTCCCTCTGCACAAATCCGAAATATTCATTAAGCCTGGAATCTGCTATAGTATCTGAAACAAAGTTATTTGTGCCTGTAAAAATGCTCTCCTTTGCAATTTTCATACACCCGGTCACCACTGCAAAACCAAGTGCCCGGTTGTCCTTAAGAGCCTGCATCAGACCCTTCATCACGTCCAACATTTCTTCGTAGTAACCATTGTTATTTGCTTTTGCCACAGGCACATCATACTCATCTACCAGCAGGAGCACCTTTTTTCCATAATAGGTCTGCATCATGTCTGTAAGCAATATCAGGCTGTTCTTGATCTCTCCTGCTGTGGCTTTCTGGCTGGCGATCTGCACAAAAGCCGTTTTCTGAAATTCTGAAATTTCCTGGCTTTCCAGCAGGTAACGGTGCCTGTTAAACAGATTGGAAATCACCATGGTCAGCATGTCGTAAGCACTGGAAAAATCCAGCCCGTCTACCTGCCGAAAGGACAGAGATACTGTAGGGCACTGATTCATCCACCGGCTGCACAATTCCTCACTGGCTGAAATTTCCAGTCCTGCAAACAGATCCCGGCTGTTCTTTTTGATATCGAAAAAGTTTTCCAGCATGCTCATTGCCAGTGTTTTGCCGAAACGTCGGGGGCGGGTGATCAGTGTTACCTCTGCTGGTTTGGGATTCAGCAGTTCTTTTACCAGACCGGTTTTATCTATATAGTAGAATCCTTCTCTGCGGATTTTCTCAAAATCGGAAATTCCCACAGGGATGTTCAGGTTCTTCATTCAGACAACTCCTCTCAAATACATTCATTTCCTGTTGTTTTCATCATACCATGAATCTGCTGTCCACACAAGAATAAGCCTGCCGCTGTTCACAGTCAGTTTAGGCATAGCGACAGTTATGTCTGTTTCTCATGCTCATTTTTATTCATTTCGAATAATATTCACTTTTCAATGTTCATCACCAGCTGTGCTGGATATAATCACTCAGGATTCCGAGAGATTATTGGAGCAGTCATTTCTTTGCGCTTTATTAAATTTTCTTCATCAACACTCACCTATTGAATTTTTTGTAAACCAAAAACAGCCGCCATTTCTGGCGGCTGCATTTTATTTCTGAATTACCGAATAATTATTCAGCATCTGCAACAACAGTGAAGAAAGCACCATCATCTAATGCAACTTCAAGAGTTTTGTTCTCTTTGTCAACGCTGATCGGATCAACGATCTGCCATTTCTTTGCATCTTCTTTGCTGTAAGCTACAAGCTGAATGTTCTCCATAGTATCTGTGATACTTGGAACAGAGATCTCAACTTCATATTTACCATCAGCATTCTTCTCTGCTTTGTCTGCATCAAGTACTTTGAATTCATCAAAACCTGTAACGAATTCTTTTCCGTCAAGTTTCTGAACGAGTTCATCGATAGCTGCTTTAACTTCTTCGTCTGTTGTCTCTTCTGAAAGGGTTTTCAGAACGTCAACGAAACCAGCAACTTCCATTTTACCTTCGTTAACCTGTTTGAAAGCGTCAGCTACTGCCGGCAGTTCTGCCTGCAGATCTGCAAAGCCTTCTGCTTCTTCGATCTTCTGAACAACTTCATAGATTGCAGACTGTTCAGCAGATACTGTAATTGCGCTTGTGCGGCTTCCTGCTGCACTGACACCTACAGTAGCACATCCTACACCAAGGGCAGTTGCTAAAGCAAGTGTCATGAATTTCTTTGCAAGTTTCATAATGCACCTCTCCTTTTGGATTATTTTTATATTGATAATCGTACAGGAAGTCTGTACGAATTATCTCTGAGTAATAATAACAGTACTAATGACTATTTACCACCATACAGTTTATTCCAAACCGGCTGTCTTCTAACCGGTTTATTGAATTTTCTCATAAAACATGGAAATAATCAAGTCTGACAGAGCATCTTTATCTACATGATACTCATCAAAGTTCTTACCTTGCGTTCCCTCACCCGGTACCGTCTCTGTATCAGTGATACCGTTTCCTGATGCTGCAAGGAGTTTCGCAAATATGTCATTTCCCATGCTTGTAACTGTATAGCTCTTAATACTGTCGTAGAGGTCTGTCACAAATCCGGCATCCTCTCCTGCCTTCTCCTGGGCTTTCTGAATTAATGCCTGGAGATAGGTTTTCTGTCTCTCCTGACGGACCAGAGCACTCTGGGTCCTGTCAGTATCTCGATATCGTACAAACTTTTCTGCGTTTTCACCTGTAATGTTAACAACAGCGCCTTCTTTAAATTCCGGATCTACATCCTCAAGGCTGTTGTCAGGCACTGTGATCTGAACTCCTCCTACGAAGTCCGTAATCACCGGAATACCATCCATGTTCATGGAACAGTATCCCTGAATCGGAAGTCCGTCCAGCAGATTGGATACTGCTGTCTTCATCAGTTCACAACTCTTCTGTCGACCATCACCAAATGCGTATTGAATATTTATGTGGTCTGTTGTCATTCCAAGACTCTTACCGGATGGATTGAAAACCTCAATCTCTGTCATAGAATCTCGCGGGACGAAGAGCACTTTAATCTTCTCCGTCGCTCTGTCCATAGAAACCACAAAAATCGCATCTGCCTGTCCGGCATCTTCCTGTGTTTGATAAGTATCTACCGATTCTCTTGTATCAATTCCTAGAAATAAGTAGTTGCTGAGATGATCGTTATATTTATATGTCGCACCCTGATATTCCACAGTGTCACTACCTGATGTCTGGCTCGTCTGATTCTGACCGTTACTGTTCTGAGCACCTGTATTTCTGGATGATGCTTTTGTCTGCATCATAAAATAATACCCGCCGCCCAAAACTGTAAGAACTATGATCAGGATAATTATCAGAATCATATAAATCTTTCGTTGTCTCGCAGCTTCTTTTGCTGTTTTTTTCATTTTCATTCCTTCAATCGTTTATTCAGCTCTGGCTGATATAGCCAAGCTCCTGCAATTTCTGGAACACTGCCTCTGCCATAGCCTGCTGTGCTTCATGAGTAGCAGACAGCTGCTGTGTCACATTTGCAAGACTGATATAATGTTCGCCCCACTTCTCGCTGAGCACCTGATCGAGTGCTTCAGAAGTCACGCTTCCATCCATAGGGCGTGTTCCTACAACAATGAACTGGTCTTTGTTCTGGAATGTATTTAAAATCTGTTCCTGCTGCTCAGCAAGCTCTGCAGGATCATGATTCCATCCGCCATAGTATCCCATGAAGATGACAGGTACACAGTCCATATCATTTCTGGTAGTCTGTTCTTCTGTAAGATCACGGATTCCTGTCTCTGTTACATTCAGCTGCGCACCATTTGCAGCCTGCTGATGTTTCGCAATATATCCCTGAAGAGTTTCATCACTTACACCGGCCATCTTCATCATAGAAAGTGTACCGCCGCCCTGAAGAGTCTTGTTAATCACTGTCAGGTTATATCCGTTGTCTGTCAGAAGTTTCTGAAGTACTGCCATGTAGGAATAAGTGTTGGATTCCTCACCATTGATCAGATCATCTCCCCAGCATACGACACCGGAAATTGTTCTCGGTGCTTCTGCTTCAGTAGTATCTTCTGCCTGTGCCGTCTCCTCTGCATCCTCTTCCCCGGCTGTGTCTTCTTTCTTCTTGCTCTTCTTTGTCTCACTGTTATCGGCATCTTCTGTATTCTCATCTTCGGAGGATGCCTTCTCTAACTGTGCAGCGTGTTCCTTTACTGCTTCATAATCTTCGATTCCGCTCTGCTGGTTACCTGCAAGTTCTGTCAGACGTTTGGCTTCTTCCTGCTCTGTATTATAGCTCATCACAAGAATTGTACCGAGAACCCCCACCAGGATAATACAGATAAAACCCAGCAAAATATTTGTCTTTTTCCCTTTTCTCTTCTTATTTCTGCTCACTTTTCCCAATTTTCCTTTACTGTTAATTATGGTTATGATATCACTTCTGAACGATTATCAGACAGCGATATTATTTCTGGGACTCATCATCGCTTCTGCGATAGTATTCACCATAATGTTTGTAGTAAGAAGAGTAATATTTGTCGCCACTGGTGTCTATCTTATTCATAACAGCTCCCAGAACACGGCATCCGCTTCTCTCAAGCTGCGCAAATGCCTTCTGTGCATCTCTGTATCTGACGCTGCCTGGCTGGATCAGGAAGATCGCTCCATCACAGCATCTGCCGATTACCGCAGCATCGATTACAGTTCCGATCGGCGGTGTGTCAATCAGTATGTAATTGTAATATTCCCTGACTTCTTTCAGAAAAACCCTGAAAATGTTCTCGCTGAGAAGTCCTGAAGGGTTTGGTGCAGCCGGACCTCCGAATATAATGTCCATATTCGGGAAATTCGTCTCATAGATAATATCCTGCAGTCCTACCTGCCCACTGAGAAGTTGGGAAAGTCCTTTGACCTCTTCTTCTACTCCCAGTCGTCCTGCATAAGCAGTCTTTCTGATATCCGCATCCAGAAGAAGCACTTTCTTACCGATGCTTCCAAGCTCCTGTGCAAGGCTGAGTACTACATCACTCTTACCTTCATTCGGAAAGCAGCTTGTAACCAGAATTGTCTTTATGCTCTGACCGGACAGCTGGATATTTGTACGCAGCGTTTTAATCGCCTCGCTGTAGAAATAGTCCGGTTTTCTTTTATCTGTTAAATTGAGTTTCTTCATTGCTCAGATTCCTCCATTACTCTAGCGACGCTTCTTGTTCTTCTTATTGCTCTTTGGTTTCTTGTTCTTCATGTTTACGTAGTCTTTTCTGTCAGGAACCTTGGCAAGTACAGAAACACCGAGATATTTCTCAATATCTTCTTCTGTCTTGATAGTATCATCCATTACAGCGTATACAACTACGATTGCCGCACATGCAAGAAATCCGAGTAAGAAGCCAATTGCTGAGTTCTTCATTACACTTGGAGAAGTTCTCTCTGTAGCAATCTTACCAACTTCGATGATCTTAGGCGGAATAACTTCCATCTTGTCTCCGATATAGGATGAGGAAACATTCGCAATCTCATCTACGATCTTCTTAGCCATTGTAGAATCCGGATTATCAACAGTGATCTCAAGGATACGGGTATCTGTCGGATTATTAATCGTTACATTCTCTTTCAGATCCTCCGCTGTCATATCCAGGTTCAGATTTGTAACTACCTGTTCCAGTACAGGAGTACTTGTGATCAGTACTGTGTAATCACTTGTCAGACTGGCACCTAACTGCAGATCCGCCAGAGATGTCAGCGTGGTTTCCTTTGAGAGAACAAGCATACTGGATGTTGAACTGTAGATTGGTGTCATCAGGAACTGTGTACATGCAGCTCCGATACAGCCACCTATAAGAGCAACCATCAGTACCAGCAGAATTTTCTTTCTGAGTGCATGAAATATTTCCAGTAAATCAATTTCAACTTCATCGTCATTGACATCAAGTGCCTGCACCCTGCTGCTCTCAAATTTGCTGTTCAAATTGTCTAACATCTGATATTTTCCTTTTCCCTTTTTCATTGTAGTTTTCGTAATTATCCGGCTGATTTATTTTACAGCAGACAGTTACAGTTTTACATAAACCGTATACATTTTACCGTAGTACGTATAAAAAGTCAATTGCGAGTGACATTATTCTTTGAAATTCTTTAAAATCTGACCACAAAGTTGACTCGGTCAAAATCCATTAAATTTTCTGATCTATGATTTTCTGTGGATTTCGAATGAAAAGCTGTTTCGCATAGTCTGTATCCATTTTCTTTATTACATAGCTATAGGCTTCCCCGATTCTGGAAATTCTTTTACTGCTGTCATGGCAGTCAGAACCTACAAAATGAACCAAGTCATTCTTCATCAGCTTCTGACAGTAGCGTTTTGTAAAAAAGCCACATTTTCCCACAATGCTGTCTGCATTGATCTGCATATAAGCTCCCATCTCTGTCAGTTCTTCTACAAAGTCCAGATCTGTGCGTGTCGCTTCGTATCGTTCAATATGTGCAACAATGGGTCTATACCCGCCGGAAAGCATTGCAGACAGGCGTTCTCTGATATAGGATGCCTCTGAATTGTGAGAGAATTCTACCAGCACATACCTGGAACCAGCCATGGTAGCAACTTTTTTCTCACGAAGCATAGGAAGCATCTCCATATTTGCATGAAATTCGCATCCGAGGTAAAGATGCAGATCTTTACTGATATCTGCTGCCGCCTCTTCTGCAAGCCGGAATTGTCTCTGTACTTTTTCCAGAGGTGTCTCAAACATCTGAAAACGGAAATGAGGCGTCAGAATAATGTTTCTCACTCCCTGCTTATATTCCATCTCCAATAATTTTCTTGTTTCTTCAATATCCGCAGCTCCGTCATCCACTCCTGGCACAATGTGGCAATGTATATCGAATATTCCTTCTTCGAGCATTCTTGTTATCCCTTCTGTCAACAAAACTGCCGGATATTCAGCAAGCAGCTTTCCATCCGGCAGTCTCTGTTATTCAACACAACTATTTTTGTTGTCTGTTATTATTCTTCTGCAGCTTCCTCAGCCGGTGCCTCAAGAGCTTTCATGCTCAGGCTGATCTTCTTGTCTTCGCCGTTGAAGTCAACAACCTTAGCTTCGATCTCCTGTCCGATTGACAGTACGTCTGCTGGTTTAGCAACGTGCTCTCTGGAAATCTGGGATACATGAAGAAGTGCATCTACACCAGGTGCAAGCTCTACGAATGCACCGAAGTCTGTCATACGTGCAACTTTACCTTTAACTACGTTTCCTACAGCGAAGTCCTCAGCTGCTGTGAGCCATGGATTTGCTTCCGGGAATTTAAGGGAAAGTGCGATCTTCTCTCCGTTGATCTCTTTGATAAGAACTTTGACTTTATCGCCAACAGTGAATACTTTCTTCGGGTTCTCTACTCTGCCCCAGGACATTTCGGAAATGTGAAGAAGTCCGTCAGCTCCGCCCAAATCGATGAATGCACCGAAATCTGTAACGTTCTTAACAGTTCCTTCAACTGTATCGCCAACATGGATTCTCTCCATTAATTCTTTCTGTTTCTCTGCTTTCTCAGCGAGAAGAAGCTGTTTACGGTTACCGATGATGCGGCGTCTTCTCGGGTTGAATTCTGTGATAACGAATTCAATCTCCTGATCTGCATATTTGGAAAGGTCTTTCTCGTATGTGTCGGAAACCAGGCTTGCAGGAATGAATACTCTTGCTTCGTCTACGTTTACACAAAGTCCGCCGTCAAGTACCTGAGTTACAGGAGCTTTTAATACTTCCTGATTCTCAAATGCTTCTTCAAGACGTTTGTTGCCTTTCTCTGCTGCCAGTCTCTTGTAAGTAAGAGTAACCTGACCTTCTCCATCGTTTACTTTGAGAACTTTTGCTTCCATTGTGTCTCCAACGTGAACAGCATCTGTGAGTACAAGGCTTGCATCGTTAGAGTATTCGTTCTTTGTGATAATACCGTCTGCTTTATAACCGATATTCAGAATAATCTCATCTTCTTTTACATCGATGACAGTACCCTGTACAATCTCTCCATTTCTGATAGTCTTTACGGAATCTTCCAGCATTTGTTCAAAACTTAATTCTGACATGTTCTTGAACCTCCTCAATAATTTTGTTTGGGGTGGAAGCCCCTGCTGTAATACCTACATAACTACTGCATTGGAACATTTCAGAATCCAAGTCTACAGGTGTTTGTATATAGTAAGTATTTCCACATTCCTTTTTACATATTTCAAACAGCTTTTGAGTATTGGAACTATGCCGGCCACCTACGACCAACATAGTGTCTACCTCTCCGGCTATGTTTTTTGCTTCTCTCTGCCGTTCTTCGGTAGCATTACAAATAGTGTTTAAAATATTGAGAATATTTAAAACATTATTATCATACCTCTTTTTGCAAAGAATTTCAACTAAATCTTTAAATTTGTTGTAATTAAATGTCGTCTGGGACACAATACTTATTTTTTTGCCTTTTGGGGGTACAAATACTTCGGCTTCTTCTTTGTTTCTGATCACCGTGTACGGTCCCTGACACCAGCCGCAGATGCCCTGTACTTCGGGGTGGTCTTTGTCACCGATGATGATGATGTGGTTTCCTGCAAGGCTTTCTTTTTCCACGATCCTGTGGATTTTCAGGACGAAGGGGCAGGTCACATCTACGTAGGAGATGTTTTTTTCTTTCAGCTTATCGTAGATGGGTTTACCTACGCCGTGAGAGCGGATGACTACTGTTCCATTCTGCAGGGTGTCATCCGGGGAATCCAGGTCTGCTTCTGCGATAACATGGACGCCACGAGCTTCCAGATCCGCTACTACGCCTTCGTTGTGGATGATCGGGCCCAGAGTGAAGATTGGTTTCTGTTCTGTGTCGATCAACTCGTAGACTTTGTCCACTGCACGTTTGACGCCGAAGCAGAAGCCTGCTGTCTCTGCTACTTTAACTTTCATAAATAAATCCTTTCCTTACCCGTAAAAGAATGTTTGCTGTATAGCATGGGAAGTTTACAGTTACAGATGAGTATATCTTGTCTGTAAAGGGTGCTGTCAACCACCCTATGATGCAGCACCACTTTAGGTGATAGGTAGTTGACGGGCAAATAGCGTAGTCTGAAACAGATAATCTGTCCGCCTGACCGTTATTTCTGTATCTTCTTATTATACACATCAAGAATAGCATCTACAACCTGATCAATTCCCATTTCCGAAGAATCTACAAGCACTGCGTCCTCTGCCTGTTTCAGAGGGGAGATTTCGCGGTTCATGTCGCGTTCGTCGCGCTCGATGATGTCTTTTCGGATCTGGTCCAGGTCAAAGGCTTCTCCCTTCTGCTCATATTCCAGGGCTCTTCTTTTTGCTCTGGTGTCTGCGCTTGCTGTGAGGTAGATTTTTACTTCTGCGTTTGGAAGGATAGTTGTGCCGATATCTCTGCCGTCCATAACTACATCATTTTTCTCTGCAAGAGTTCTCTGAAGTTTCAGAAGGTGGGCTCTGACTTTCGGGTTTGCGGAGCTTTTGGATGCCATGTTTCCTACCTGTTCGGTGCGGATCATAGCATTTACGTTCTCTCCGTTGAGGATGACAATCTGTTCTCCGTTTTTGTATTCGATGGAGATGTCAGCGCCGGAACATACCGCCTCGATCTCTTCCTGATTTTCTCCGTTTACGCCATGGTTCAGAAGATATAAAGCCATTGCCCTGTACATGGCTCCTGTATCTACATAGATAAATGATAATTCTTTCGCTACTTTCTTTGCGATGGTGCTCTTTCCTGCTCCTGCAGGTCCGTCGATGGCTATGTTACATCCCATTTTCGTGGTTCCTCCTGTTTCTATTATTCAAACAGATTTTCTCTGTTTTATTATTAATGTTTATTAATCAGTCAAGCGGATATTCGCAATCCGCTTCGCTCCTTGCTCATAACCGAATCATAGATATAATTCGCATACACGGTACTCATCATCTGCTTGTTTCTGTTGTTTCTATAGTAAGCAGCTTACTGTATGGCCTGTGCTGCCAGATATGCGGTAGACCAGGCAATCTGTAAGTTATATCCACCTGTCACTGCATCCAGATCCAGTACCTCGCCTGCGAAGTAAAGACCTGAGATTTTCTTTGATTCCATTGTTCCGGGATTGATCTCTTTGACAGAGACGCCGCCTCTGGTGATGATGGCTTCTTTGAACTCACCCATTCCTGTGATTGTGAAGGGGAAGGCTTTGATAAGGTCAATGAAGTGCTGGCGTTCTTCTCTGGAGATGTCGTGGATTTTCTTCTCTGCGGGGATTCCACCCAGTTCCAGCATTACCGGAGTCAGAGATGACGGGAAAAGTACGCCAATCACGTTCTTGAACTGTTTGTTTGGTCCTGCTTCAAATTCGCGCAGGATCCTGGCATCCAGCTGTTCTCTGGTAAGTGCCGGCTTCAGATCCAGATATGCGGACAGTTCGCCGTTTGGTGCTTTCGCCAGTTTTGCACCGATGTGGGCACTGGCGGACAGGATCATGGGACCTGTGACTCCGAAATGGGTGAACATCATCTCTCCGAAATCCTCATAGAGTACTTTCTTTCCATTCTTTATGGTAAGTCCTGTGTTCTTAAGGGAAAGTCCCTGAAGCTTAGGGACATAGTCTTCTTTTGTCTTTAATGGCACAAGGGAGGGAGCAATGTCCGTGACTTTCAGTCCCAGTTCTCTTGCGAAGCGGTATCCGTCGCCTGTGGAACCGGTACTCTGATAAGAGAATCCGCCGGTTGCCACGATGACTGCATCGCCTTCCATGAAGGTTCCGTCTGTAAGGATGACTCCTGTGATCTTCTCCTGCGGTATGTCAGGTGATTTTTTTCCTTTTCTGCCTTTTCCTGCAGCAGATCCTGATTCTGTTAATGCGGCTTCTGATTCAAGGGTATTTACGGAATCTGTTACAGATTCCGTTACAGATTCCGTTACAGGTTTCTTTACGATTTCCTGTACAGCAGTGTGAAGATGAATTTTTGCTCCTGCTTTCTTCAGTTCACGTTCCAATGCGCGGATGATGTCTGAGGAATGGTCAGACTGTGGAAATACGCGGTTTCCACGCTCTACCTTCAGAGGGACACCTGCTTTCTCAAAGAACTCCATTACATCCTGAGGGGTAAATGAATAGAAACTGCTGTAGAGGAACTTGGGATTGCTCATCATTGCAGGAAAGAGTTCTTCTGTGTCGCAGGCATTTGTCACATTACATCTGCCTTTTCCTGTTATGAAGACTTTCTTTCCCAGTTTCTCGTTCTTCTCTAATATGTGAACTTCATGATGGTTACGGGCTGCAAAAACCCCTGCCATCATTCCGGCGGCTCCACCACCGATTATTATAACTTTGCTCATGGAATATTCTCCTGTATTTATTTTACCCTGCAGATTGTCTATTTCATCATGGTTCCACGTCTCCGCTTCGCTACGATCAATATAGATATGTACCACTGGCAGCATATACCCATTGGCACATTATATTCCCGGGTATCATATTCTTTCATAATAACGCAAAGGAGCCTGCTTACGCAAGCTCCTTTTTTCGTTTGGACATATTTAATTACTGATCAATTATACAGGATATGCTCCGTTCTTTTTGTCAGCTGCTTTCTCGTCAACTTTTGTTTTCTGAGCCTGACGGTATTTGAAGAAGTCCATAGCTACCTGTGGGAACAGTGCGTATGTTAATACGTCTTCATCCTGTTCCTTGTACTGAGCCATTTCGCTCTCAAGTTTCTCAAGCTCGTTGTCAAGAAGGTCTGCAGGACGGCAGGTGATCGGTTTCTCATCGCCGATGCACTTCTTCTGTACTTCCGGATTAAACGGTTTTACAGTTGCGCCGTATTTTCCTAACAGGATATCTTTTGTTTCTTTTGTAACCATTTTGTATCTCTCGCCCATAAGTACGTTGAATACAGCCTGTGTACCAACGATCTGTGAAGACGGAGTAACAAGTGGCGGTTCACCAAGGTCTTTACGTACACGCGGAACTTCCTCGAGAACATCGTAGAATTTGTCTTCTGCGTGCTGTTCTTTCAGCTGGGAAGTCAGGTTGGAGAGCATACCGCCCGGTACCTGGTACAGTAAAGTTTTGATGTTAACACCAAGGTTCTTCGGATTGAGCAGTCCGCTGTCAAGAGCTTCGTCACGGATCGGACGGAAGTAGTCAGCGATCTCGGAGAGAAGCTTCTGATCAAATCCTGTGTCGTATGGTGTATCCTTAAATGTCTCAACCATAACCTCTGTTGCAGGCTGGGATGTTCCCAGTGCAAATGGAGACATTGCTGTATCGATGATATCCACACCTGCTTCTACTGCTTTTAAGTAAGTCATGGAAGCTACACCTGAGGTGTAATGTGTATGAAGGTCGATCGGGATCTTAACTGTTTCTTTTAATGCTGTAACAAGCTCTGTAGCTTTGTTTGGAAGGAGAAGACCTGCCATATCTTTGATACAGATGGAATCAGCGCCCATATCTTCAATACGTTTTGCAATGTCTGTCCAGTATTCCATTGTGTAAGCATCTCCTAATGTATAGGAAAGAGCTACCTGTGCATGAGCCTTCTCTTTGTTTGCAGCGCTTACAGCTGTCTGAAGGTTACGAAGGTCATTGAGACAGTCAAAAATACGGATGATGTCGATTCCGTTTGCAGCAGATTTCTGTACGAAGTATTCTACAACGTCATCTGCGTATGGACGGTATCCAAGGATGTTCTGTCCACGGAAGAGCATCTGAAGTTTTGTGTTCTTGAAGCCGTCACGTAATTTACGAAGTCTTTCCCATGGATCTTCGTGAAGGAAACGAAGGGATGCATCGAATGTTGCACCACCCCAGCACTCTACTGCGTGATAGCCGACTTTATCAAGTTTATCTACGATCGGAAGCATCTGTTCTGTGGTCATACGTGTTGCGATCTGGGACTGATGAGCATCACGGAGAATGGTTTCCACAATTTTAACAGGTTTTTTCTCTAATTCTGCCATTATTAAATCTCCTTTATAAATTCAATTATACACCAAAAATAGCCATGAATGTTCCGGCTGCTACGGCTGTACCGATAACACCGGCAACGTTCGGGCCCATTGCGTGCATCAGAAGGAAGTTTGTAGGATCTGCCTCTGCACCCACTTTCTGGGATACACGGGCTGCCATAGGTACTGCGGATACACCTGCGGAACCGATCAGCGGGTTGATCTTTCCATGAGTCAGTTTGCAGAGCAGTTTACCAAGCATACATCCGCCGAATGTACCGATTGCAAATGCAACAAGACCTAAAACTACGATCTTCAGAGTATCTGCGTTTAAGAATGCTTCTGCACTTGTGGAAGCACCTACGGATGTACCCAGAAGGATAACTACGATATACATCAGGGCATTGGAAGCTGTTTCTGTCAGCTGTTTTACAACACCGCACTCTCTGAACAGGTTACCAAGCATGAGCATACCAACCAGCGGAGCTGTTGTAGGCAAAATCAGGCAGACAACGATTGTGATAACGATCGGGAACAGGATCTTCTCCAGTTTGGAAACCGGGCGAAGCTGATCCATTTTGATCTTACGTTCTTTCTCTGTTGTGCAGAGTTTCATGATAGGCGGCTGGATGATCGGAACCAGTGACATATAGGAATATGCTGCCACTGCGATCGGTCCCATCAGTGCAGACTGTCCAAGTTTACCTGCAAGGAAAATGGAAGTCGGGCCGTCAGCACCACCGATGATGGAGATAGCTGCTGCTGCTTTTCCGTTGAATCCAAGGAAGATTGCAAGGAAGTAAGCTGCATAGATACCAAGCTGTGCCGCAGCACCCATCAGGAAGCTGATCGGGTTTGCGATAAGCGGACCGAAGTCTGTCATGGCACCTACACCCATGAAGATCAGGGATGGTAAGATACTCCACTCATCAAGGATGTAGAAATAATGAAGAAGTCCACCTACACCATTGGACATATCTTCCGGGTTTGCCATAATGTCCGGATAGATATTTACAAGCAGCATACCGAATGCGATAGGAACAAGCAGAAGCGGCTCGAATCCTTTCTTGATAGCAAGATAAAGGAATACGCAGGCTACTGCGATCATCAGGTAATTGCCCCATGTCAGATTGAAGAATGCTGTCTGGTGAATCAGGTTGGACAATGTTTCTGTTACATAAGACATTTGACTACCTCCCGTCTTAGTTCATTGTTGCTAAAGTATCTCCGTTTTCTACAGAGGCACCTTCTGCAACATCAATGCTTGCGATAGTACCGTCCTGAGGAGCTACTACAGGGATTTCCATTTTCATGGATTCAAGAATAACTACGCTGTCTCCGGCTTTTACTGCCTGTCCAACGCTTGCTGCTACTTTGACAACTTTACCAGGTACGGAAGCAGTTACTTTTACTGCGCCGGCGCCTGCTGCAGGTGCTGCTGCTTTCGGAGCTGCTGCAGGTGCAGCCTTAGGTGCTGCTTTCGGAGCTGCTGCAGGTGCGGATACGCTTCCTGTTTCTTCAACAGTTACTTCATATGCTGTACCGTTTACTGTAATTGTATAGCTTTTCATTTTAAAATCCTCCTAAATAAATGACAATTATCTTCTATTTCTTTTTACTTTACGGATGGAACGAACTACGAAGCCGTCTGTTGTAGTTCCTTCTGCTGCTGCGATTGCTGCTGCGATAACAGCTACCAGTTCTCCGTCATCTGCAAGGTTCTCTTCTGCCTGTGCAGGTGCTGCTGCGATTGCTGCTGCCTCTGCCTCTTTTGCAGCTTTGGCTGCTTTTGCTTCTGCTGCTTTCTTTGCTTCCTGGTTCGGAATAAATCTGAACAGAGAAATCAGAAGGCTTAATAAAATCAGCATTACGAATACAGTTCCAATACCCATCAAAGTATTAAGACCTGCTCTCTGAAGAGTCTTGCCCATACCATACTGTACATCTACAGACATGGAAGTCGGTGTTCCCTTTGAGTCAAAGACATATACAAAGTTTGCATCTGCTTTCTCAAATTTAAGAGGAACAGTAACTGTGTACTGATCATCTTTGAAAGTTACAGTAGTTTCACCATTGCTGTCCTTCTTTGCGCCAAGTTCATCCTTGGATGTCTGCCAGGACTGCATGGCACTTGTTGTAAAGTCATCTCCTGAACTCATGTAATTCTCGATGTCTTCATCTTTAAGCTGGACAATGGCATCTGTCAGTCCTTCTGCTGTAGTTACCAGTGTGGACTTAACAGTATCATCAACCTTATCTGCGGCAAATACCACAGAGGTGCTGCCGATCACCAGCGCAGCCATTACGAGAAATGTCATGAATACAGAAGTTATTTTTTTGATCATTTTCATATGCGTCACCCCGCTTAGACCGTTCCATGTTTCTTAGACGGACGATCTTCTCTCTTTGTGAACAGCATCTCAAATGCACCGATTACATATTTTCTTGTGTCAGCCGGGCTGATTACAGTGTCAACATAGCCTCTTGCTGCTGCGGAAGCAACACCATTCTGAAGCTCTCTGTACTGAGCAGCTTTCTCATTCAGTTCAGCAGCATCTGCATCTGCATACATGATCTTGGCTGCCAGGGAAGCATCCATCATACCGATCTCTGCGTTATCCCATGCATATACAAGGTCTGCACCGATAGATTTGCTGTTCATTGCCACGTAAGCTGTACCGTAAGCTTTGCCGATGATCACGTTTACCTTCGGAACAGTTGCATCTGCGAATGCAGCTACCAGTTCACCTACGGATTTCGCCATCATCTTCTCGCTGCATAAGGTTGCCATGAAGCCTGTTGCGTTTGTAAGTGTAAGTACCGGAATATCAAAAGCGTCGCAGAATTTCACGAAATCTGCTGCTTTTCTTGCGCCTCTTGCAGAGATGCTTCCGTCAAATGTTTCTGTTTTCTTGCCTTCTGCGTCATATACTTCGCTTCTGTTTGCAACAGCACCTACTGTAGCGCCGTTTAAACGGATAAAGCCTGTAACCATGTCTTTTGCATAGTCTGCTTTTGTCTCGAAGAATTCACCGTTGTCAGCGATCTGGGAAAGTGCGATTGCTGTGTCACCTGCACAGTTTGCAAGATCTGCGCATACGCGGTTAAGATCATCTGTACACTCTGTGTAATTGTCTGTGTCTTCATTATTAGAAGGAAGAAGTGATACTAAGGAACGGATCTGGCCAAGAATCTCATCCTCTGTACCAACGCCATCGATCAGACCTGTCTCTTTGCTCTGGAAATCAGCAGCTGCTGTGTCGCATTTGTCTGTGTTGTTTCCTTCCAGTGCGTTTGGTGTGTTGACGAACATTTTTCCTTTTTTGGATTCCATGAATGTGAAATCTGTCAGGGACGGGATAACTGCCATACCACCGCCGCATGTTCCAAAGATTGCTGTGATCTGTGGGATCACACCGGATGCCAATGTCTGTTTCAGATAAATCTGTCCGAAAGCTTCCAGTGCGTCTGTTGCTTCCTGAAGACGGATACCTGCACAGTCAACAAGTCCGATAACCGGAGCGCCTGTTTTCATGGCAAGATCATAAAGTCTTGTGATCTTCTTTGCATGCATTTCACCAACAGTACCGTTTAATACAGATGCATCCTGGCTGTATACATAAACCAGTTTGTCATCGATCACACCATATCCGGTGATAACACCGTCAGATGGTGCCTTGTTTGCAGTCATGTTGAAATCTGTGGATCTGGCTGTTACACCCTGTCCGATTTCGACAAAACTGTTTGCGTCAAGCAAAGAAGTAATTCTTGTGCCTGCTAAGCTTTGTGTTGCATTACTCATTCTTGTTTGCCCTCCATCTTTATGAGAATATTTAAAAGTTAACCCAAAAATTTAGCCGATTTTAATTTTACCTTTTCCGGCAGAAAATTTCAACATTTATTTGTCATTTTCGTTAAAAATATAGCAGAAAAATTTGTCAGGTTTCTCCAAATTTTGTTTTTTTAAGCATTTCTTCCTATTTAATAGAGGGTATTACGGTTATTTTGTATTGTCCTGTATTTCACCCTCTCCTGTAAGCCAGTGTGTCGACAAATTGATTTCTCGAACAAGCCTGCGTCTGAATTTCTTATTTCTATCCTGCAAGACTGTTTCAAGAATCAACTTGTCGGCACACCAGAGCGTGTTTGAGGTAACTATACCACTCACTTGTCTGCGAATCCGACTGCACAGGTATAAAAGTCTCAGCGCAGCTCGGTGAAAAAATACTATAGCCATACAGGTTCAACAGGATTTTCCCATGATGTGGATGCAGTTGCGAATGCTTTCATTCAGTACGCGGACAGTGCACGGAAAACCATAGATGTTTTTTATTATATAGCACGAATTATCAATTAGATTTATGGATTATCCCGTTATATAATTAACACATCAAAGAAATTCAGGCCACAGCTTAAGCACTGAACAATTATAGATCCAACAGAAAATTTCAGGAGGAAAGACGTAATGAAAAGCAATTACCAGCATATTTTCACACCACTCACAGTAAAAAATATGACTATCAAAAACCGTATCGTTATGATGCCTATGGGAACCAATTACGGGGAACAGAACGGCGAAATGAGTTTTCTTCACATTAATTATTATAAAGAGCGTGCCAAAGGCGGCACAGGTCTGATCATCGTAGAGAATGCAAGCGTAGATTCTCCGCAGGGTTCCAACGGAACTACTCAGCTTCGTATTGACCACGACAACTATCTGCCGCGTCTGTACAAATTCTGTGAAGAGATTCACAAATATGGTACCTGTATTGCGATCCAGATCAACCACGCAGGTGCTTCCGCTGTTTCCGCACGTACAAATATGCAGCCGGTTTCCGCATCTGATGTTCCGTCCAAAGAAGGCGGAGAAATCCCGCGTACGTTATCAGTGGAAGAAATCCATCACATTGTAAAGAAATACGGCGAGGCTGCAAAGAGGGCACAGGCTGCAGGTTTTGACGCAGTAGAGATCCATGCGGGACATTCCTATCTGATCAGCCAGTTCCTCTCTCCTCTTACAAACAAACGTACAGATGAGTTCGGCGGATCTGTGGAAAACAGAACACGTTTCTGCCGTATGGTCATTGAGGAAGTAAGAAAACAGGTTGGACCTTTCTTCCCGATCATGCTCCGTCTCAGCGCAGATGAGCTGATGGAAGGCGGCAATACTCTCGAGGATACTCTTGAATATCTGGAATATATTCAGGATGAAGTTGATATCTTCGATGTTTCCTGCGGTTTAAACGGTTCTATCCAGTATCAGATCGATGCCAACTACATGAAAGACGGATGGCGTTCCTATATGCCTAAAGCTGTCAGAGAGAAATTCGGCAAACCATGTATCTCCATGGGAAATATCCGTAACCCGAAGGTTGCCGAGCAGATCCTCGCTGACGGCGATGCAGACCTGATCGGTATGGGACGTGGTCTTATCGCAGAACCTGCATGGGTAAACAAAGTAGCTACAGGCAGAGAATGTGACCTTCGCAAATGTATCTCCTGTAACATCGGATGTGCAGGAAACAGAATCGGCTTTAACCGTCCGATCCGCTGTACTGTAAACCCAGCTGTTCTGGAAGGTGATGTTTATAAGAATCAGAAAGTGAACAAGAACTGTAACGTTGTAGTAATCGGAGGCGGTACGGCCGGACTGGAAGCTGCCTGTACAGCCGCAGAAGTAGGCTGTAATACCTTCCTTCTGGAAAAAGGTGAGACTCTTGGCGGTCTTGCTTCTGTGATCTCTAAGATTCCTGCAAAGAAGCGTCTGGCTGATTTCCCGAACTATCTGATCCACAGAGCAGCGCAACTTGAGAATCTTTATATCTTTACAAACACAGAGGGAACACCGGAAAATATCCGCAAGTTCCATCCGAACCTGATCGTAAGCTCCACAGGTTCCGCACCACTGCTTCCTCCGATCAAGGGACTTCACGACCGCATTGACAAAGAAGGCAGCAAGATTGCTTCTATCCTGGGAATGATTAATCACATCAATGATTATCCGGAAGACATGACAGGCAAGAAGGTTGTTGTTGTGGGCGGCGGCGCTGTTGGTCTTGATGTTGTGGAATTCTTTGCAGCAAGAAATGCCGAGATTTCTATTGTGGAGATGATGGATCAGATTGGACGTGACCTGGATCCTGTTACAAAGAATGACATGAAGGACCAGATGAAGAAACATCATGTGGCTCAGCTTACAAAGACAGCTCTTCAGGAAGTAAAAGACAGCTCTTTCCTTGTAAAAGATGTAGAAGGTGAACGTGAGCTTCCATTTGACTACGGATTCGTATGTCTTGGTATGAGAGCTCAGGGACAGCCTTTCACAGAGCTTTCCGATGCTTTTGTTTCTGATGATGTTGAGATTCTGAACATCGGAGACAGCAAACGTGCAAGAAGGATCATCGACGGAACTCTGGAAGGAAGAAATATCCTTAATACACTGACTCAGATGGGATACCTTTAATAAAAACCTTTACAACAAAATACGAAAGGGGATATTATAATGGCTGAAAGAATTACCGGACATACTGAATTAATCGGCCTGATGGCTTACCCGATCCGTCACTCCAGCTCTCCTGCAATGCAGAATGAGGCTTTTGCAAAACTCGGGTATGACTACGCTTACCTTGCTTTCGAGGTTGGCGCAGATGAGATTGAGGATGCAGTAAAAGCAATCCGCACTCTGAAAATGAGAGGATCCAATGTTTCCATGCCAAACAAAACTCTGGTTGGAAAATACCTGGATGAGCTTTCTCCTGCAGCAGAATTATGCGGTGCAGTTAACACGATCGTAAACGACAACGGTCATCTAACAGGTCATATCACTGACGGTATTGGATTTATGTCTGCCCTGAAAGATAATGATATTGATGTGATTGGAAAGAAAATGACTATCGTCGGTGCAGGCGGTGCTGCCACTGCTATCGAGATCCAGGCTGCTTTGGACGGCGTTGCCGAGATCACAATCTTTAACCGCAAGGATGAATTCTGGAATCGTGCAGTATCCACAGTAGAGAAGATCAACACAAAGACATCCTGCCATGCAGTTCTTTATGATCTGGCAGACCTTGATAAACTGAAAGCCGAGATGGATGACAGTTTTATCTTTGTCAATGCTACAGGTGTGGGAATGAAACCACTGGAAGGCCAGTCCGTTGTTCCGGACAAGTCTTACTTCCGTCCTGAGCTGATCGTTATTGATGTTCCTTACTCTCCTCTGGAAACAAAAATGCGTTCCATGGCCAAGGAAGTTGGATGTAAGACAATGAATGGTCTGGGAATGATGTTATTCCAGGGTTCCGCTGCATTTGAGTTATGGACAGGCGAACCAATGCCTATCGAACATATGAAAGAGATTCTTCACATCTCCTATGATGACTGATACCTGATGGTATCTTCAGTAAAGATATCTCATATTGTGATGCAGAACAAATCATTTCACTGATCTTTCTGCACATAATATTTGATATATACCGCTTTTCGGCGTACTGCAGGAGATGTACTGATATATTACTCCGCGCAGAATGTACATATCCTGCAGTTTGCTTCAAAAAGCTGTTGATCATGCGGTTATGTTACGGTTATTCTTATAACAGTTCCATAATAATCCAGAACTACTATAATACAACAGAAAATATGAGGATAAACAGATGAACACAGTTCAGGTAAAAAACACTGTGATCGGCGAGGGCAGACCTAAGATCTGCGTTCCCATCGTAGGAAAAGCAAAAACAGACATTCTCGAAGAAGCCAAAAAGATCACTACTCTTCCTGTTGATGTAGTTGAGTGGCGTGTAGACTGGTTTGATGATGTCTTTGCTACTGAGAAAGTATTAGAAACCGCTAAAGAGCTTCAGGAAGTTTTAAAAGACATTCCTGTTCTCCTTACATTCCGTACTTCCAAAGAAGGCGGTGAGAAAGAAATTTCTGCAAATGACTATGCTGCTTTAAATATTGCAGCTGCTCAGAGCGGTTATGTAGATTTAATTGATGTAGAAGCATTTACAGGTGATGATATTGTAAAAACGATCATTGACGCTGCTCACGAGGCAGGTGTGAAGGTAATTGCTTCCAACCATGATTTCTTTAAGACTCCTGAGAAGGAGGAGATTATCAGACGTCTTCGTATGATGCAGGATTTCGGTGCTGATATTCCCAAAATGGCTGTTATGCCGACCTGCAAACAGGATGTTCTTACGCTCCTCTCTGCTACTCTGGAAATGTCTGAGAAATATGCAGACCGCCCAATCATTACCATGTCCATGGCAGGAACAGGCGTTGTAAGTCGCCTGACAGGTGAGACATTTGGCTCCGCTCTCACCTTCGGCGCTGCTTCCAAAGCTTCTGCTCCGGGACAGGTCGGTGTGCATGAATTAAAACAGGTGCTGGATATCATTCACAGCAGCCTGTGATCTGTTGATGAATGATGTGATATCGGATGCTATTTTGCCCATAGCTTCTGATATCATTCATATCCGGCAGCAGATGATTGTTATCCCATGAGATATATGACAATAAATATTTACTCAAAAAATACTCCTTAAAACTTCATGCTGAAAATTTCCATGACAAAGGACCTGTCGAAAACCTGACAGGTTCTTTGCTTTTATTCTTTATACTTTTTTCTGATTGATCATCAAATTCAGGATTGTAACATCTGTATCTTTCATTCCAACTCTTCCTACATATCCCATATTTCGGATTGTATCCTCAACATTATCACGTACCAATCCTTCCCCTGCCTGAAAACAATGATCTGCATCCTCCAGAGCGTATGCCATAATTGCTGCATCTACTGCTGAAGCGATTTTGGCAGCACATGAAGACTTAGCTCCATCACATACAATGCCACTTGTATTTGCAAGAGCATTTGTGATTGTTTTAGATATTGCATTGTAATCACCCCCGTTTAACCAGGATATGGCAGCTCCTGCTCCACATGCGGCACTTACCGCTCCACAGTAAGCTGACAGACTTCCAATATAAGTTTTCTGATGAATCGCTACTAAGTTGCTTACAACCAGTGCCCGATACATTTTCTCTTTAGGAACTTTAAGTTCTCTGGCATATTCGATGACTGGCAAAGAACAGGTCATTCCCTGATTTCCGCTCCCGGAATTAATAACTACCGGCATAGAGCATCCATTCATTCTTGCATCAGATCCAGCCGCCGCCTTTGCTCTGGCACGTACTTTGACATCATCACCATATGCTCGAAGCAAGGTACGTCCAACTTCTGCTCCGTAATGATTACGCAGGCCTTCTTCGGAAATTGCTGTATTCATAGCAATTTGGCGTCCTATAACCTCCTCTATCTCTTTTATATCCACAATTTCTGCAAACTCCAGAATATCTGCTACATTCAGCAAGTCTCTTTTATCCTGGTTTTTCTCTGTTTTTTTCTGCTGAAAGCCCTTCTTTTCCAACAGTATCTCATCGTCTTTTTTGATCAGGACAATATTCGTATGTTTATTTTCTATAACCACAACTGCTCTATGTCCATTTTGCGTAAGTTCTGCACGGATATAAAGATTCTCTACTCCTTCTTCAAGATAACATGTACAGAATTGTGCTTCAAGAAGTTTTGCTGTCTGAATGCGTTCAGCTTCTGTAATTCCCTCCAGTACTTCCAGTTTCCGTTCTGCCTGACCCCCAACCATTCCAAGAACTGCAGCAGCTTCAATACCTCTCATTCCTCCTGAATTTGGTACTGTAACACTTTTTACATTTTTTATTATATTTCCACTGCAATAAAGATTTAAATGTCCATCATATTTTTTATTTCCATCATCATCTGTTTTTATCACTTTTTCCAGCACAGAAGCTGCTGTTGCAGTTGCATATGCAATTGCAATAGGTTCCGTACATCCCAGAGCAGGAACAAGTTCTTCTCTGAGAATCTCCAGATAACTCTCATACACTTTTTTTTCCATGAATGCGCGCTCTCTTCTCCTAACTGTCAAGCAAAGTTCTTTACCATCTGATTCAGATGATATGTTTTTCTTACGGCAGCATTTTTCCTGCTGCAAGATAAATTTCATACCATTCTTCACGGCTCAGAACAATATCGGATGCTCTACTTATATCCTGAATTCTTTTCAGATTTGTACTTCCTACAATTGTCTGGATTCCTGCGGGATGACGCATAATCCATGCAACTGCGATTGCATTCTGTGTTACCCCATATTTCTCTGCCAGACGATCTAACACTTTATTCAGTTCCGGAAATTTCTCGTTTCCAATAAATATTCCCTCAAACATTCCATACTGGAACGGAGACCATGCCTGCAATGTCATTTTCTTCAGTCTTGCATACTCGATAATACCACCATCACGATCACATCCTGCATCATTATGGATGTTTACATTTAGTCCTGCATCAATCGTTGGACAGTGAGCCGCTGAAAACTGTATCTGATCAATACAGATTTTTCCACCACAGTATTGATTTAGTAATTCAATCTGCATCGGATTGTGATTGCTTACACCAAATGCTTTTACTTTTCCGCTTTTTTCCAGAATTTCAAATGCTTCTGCTACCTCTTCCGGCTCCATCAACGCATCCGGACGATGAAGAAGTAATATATCTACATAATCTGTTTTTAAACGTTTCAGACTTCCATCTACAGAATTCAGAATATATTCTTTTGAAAAATCATAACAGATACCCGGACGTATGGCACATTTTGTCTGAATCACCATCTTTTCACGCAACTGAGGTGTCAGCGCATTTCCAAATACTGTTTCGGCTTCTCCGCCTGCATAAATATCTGCATGATCAAAAAAATTAATTCCACACTCCAGTGCTCCTTCAGTCAGACTTCTTACCGCTTTTTCATCAGATAAACCTGTAATTCTCATGCATCCAATTCCAATTCTTGATACATTGTCTATTTTGTCACTAATCTGAAACATTTTCATTTTGTATCCTCCTGTATTATACTTAATTTTATTATACTTAATTTATGTATTTCTCTTTAGTTAACGTATTTCTTTTATTCTTTTGTCCAGTTTTTTAAGTGCAAAAACATATATTTTCACTGCATTCTTCAGATTTTCAAACAATTCTGCTTCATCCGCACAATGACAGTTTCCATGTCCTTTTGGAAGTCCGAGCCTGTCTAGATTTCGCTCCTGTCCAGGGCCAAATGCCACTGCATTGGGAATTTTCCTCGCATAAGTTCCTCCTCCCATAACAAATGGTCTGCCTTCAAGACCTGTAACCTCCCTCCATGCTTCCATCAGAGTCTGTATGAAAGGCTGTTCCGGATTCATATAATATGGTCTGCTGTCTTCAATACCAATGATGTGAATTCCTGATTTAGCAGCTTCTGTTTGCAGCTTCGGAAGAAAATCTTCTGTTTTTTTAGTAACTGGATAACGGATGTCAATCACTATTCTTAAATGTCCTTCGTGCAGAAATGCCTGACCTATATTGCATGTCAGTCTACCAGAACATTCATCAGAACAACAAATTTCTGTTTTTTCCCCATAACCGCCTTCTGAAACTCTCTCCACAAATTCTAATGCTCTTTTTGTCTGTTCAGGAAAATTTTGCATTTTCAACTTTCCACAAAGTATACCTATTGCATTTTGAGTTCCATCCGGAAAAGCTGCATGTCCACTGATTCCCACTGCTGTTTCTTCGCTCTTTTGTCCTATTTTGTTCTCCGCAACCGCATGAGCAAAAGACGGCACGCTGTTAGGCGCAGTCCCTCCGTCAAATTCCCGAATCCCCTCTACTGCACTAACAGTTTCCATCAACACAATACAATGTCCTTTTTCTCCGCAACATACGGGAAATCCACAATCAGCAACAAAAGAATATTCCGGTGCTTTTTTGTATTTCAGATAATATTCTACATCTGTCATACCGCTTTCTTCCTGACATCCAAGAATCTGCCTTACTTTAATATTATTCAGAATTTCTTTTTCCCTACAATATTTCATTGCATATAAAACAGCAACTGCGGGACCTTTATTATCCTGTACTCCACGCCCAATTAAATAGCCATCCTTTTCTGTACACGTATAAGGCGGATATATCCATCCTTTTCCTTCCGGAACTACGTCCAGATGATTCCATATTCCAATCTCAACATTCCCTTTGCCTGTAGCAATAGTCAGACAGTGTCCGTCTATATCTTCTGTCTCCATCTGTTCTCTCAATCCAAATGCTCGCATCTGTTCCAGTGCTTCCCTGCATTTTTTTCCATATGGTGCCCCCGGAATTGCTTCCTGCTGATCAGCAATACTCGGGATTCTGATCAATGCTGCAATATCTTCTCGCATCTGATCTTCCTGTCTGGAGATCCATTGTTCTAATAATTCCATATCCGGCTGCGGCTTATTTTCTTCATTCCATTCAACTTTCCCTGGATTCATTTTCACTTCCTCCATTTTTCAGAAATATTCGGTATTTCTTTGGTGTCATTCCTGTTTCCTGTCGGAAAATACGTATAAATTGTGAGGTATCGTTATAACCCGACATCAATGCAACATCTGTTACGGACCATCTCGCATCTGCCAGAAATTCCTTAGCATGACAAATCCGAATCATTCGCAGAAATGCAGAAAAACTAATTCCTTTCTTCTCAGCAAATAAGTGGCTGATATAACTCTGATTCATGAAAAATACATTTTCCGCAAGATTCCGGATTGTAATGTCCATATTATAGTTATTGACTGCATATTCGCTCATCTTCTCCACAATGTCCATTCCCGTATTTGTCAACTCATCTGATTGTCTCTGCGGCTGCATATGACAAATATTTTCCGCAATCCTCCTGAGATAGCTTTCAATCTCCAAAACAGAATCAAACTTCAGAAAACTTTCTGACAGATTATCTAATTCTTTATCATGATTTTCCATTCGAATCGTCCTTCGGTATATAAGGATAATCTGCGAATACAGAAGTTCCATACATTCTATTCGAATTGGGAGAACTTTCTCAATATCTTTAAAAAGTTTATCCAGCGTTGTCCCTGTTTTGCTTTCATCCCCTTCCTTTAGATATTGTTCCAGTTCTCTTTCTATTTCTTTTTCAAGGTAATATTCTGAAAAATCTTCCTGTTTTATTTCCTTCGCAAAAATCAGAGATTCCCTTTTATAAATTCTGCTCTTTATCGCGGTAACCGCTTCTCTAAAAGCATCCAAAACAGAAGCATTTGCACCATACACATTACTGATTCCTATCTTAACCTGGGAATCCTCTTTCTCCAGCAGTTTTCTGATACGTCTCCAGAAAAACAGCATATCTCCCTCCGGTCTTACAAGCAATACCCACATATTCGGTTTCAATTCTACAAACCGAATCTTCGTCAGCATGATACTTCCGCAGCTTTCTTCCAATTCCGTAAGAAAGATTTCCTGTCTGGGCTTATCACGAAGAAACAGAAAAACACCTAGCTGATATTGCGGAAACACTCTTTCAAACATATTTTTCTCTATAAAACCGGAATATTTTGATTCCTGAATGCTGTTCAAAATATATTGTGTTGCCATATCTTTTCTGGATAGCATAGCTTCTTTTCGTTCTATTTTATGCTGAGTGACAAACTTATTCAGACATTCTGTCAGAGCCGTATCATCAATTGGTTTCAGTAAATAATCTGAAGCTCCATTTACAATTGCACTGCGAGCATATTCAAAATCAGAGTAAGCACTCAGAATAATTACTTTTATTTTTAATTCATTATTGCGGATCTCCTGAAGAAGCTGTATCCCATCCATTTTAGGCATACGAATATCTGTCAAGACAAGTTCTGGTTTATATTTTTCGCAAAATTCCCAGCCTTCCTCTCCATTAGATGCCTCCGATATCTCAAAAAGTCCATCCTGATCATATTTTTTGATTTGTCTTATCATGGCTTTTCTTGCATAAAATTCATCTTCTACAACCAGCACCTTCACTTTTCATGATTCTCCTTTCGCCCGCAATATACTACTTCTACAGGATCAACCTTTTACAGATCCTGCTGTCAGTCCTTTGACTATGTATTTCTGTCCCATACAATAAATGATCAACATAGGCAACATAGCAAGTAAGTATGCCGTAAACGCCATTGTATAGTTAAAAGAATATTCTGTCTTAAAATTATACTGAAAAAGAGGAAGCGTCCAAATAGCCTGTGAACGGTTTAAAATTAGTAAAGGGAGCATAAAGTCATTCCAGATCCACAAAGTATCCATGATCAGCAACGTAGAAATCATAGGCTTTACCAGAGGAAGTACTATTTTTACATATGTCTGAAATACACTGCAACCGTCAATCTGTGCAGACTCCTCAATTTCGTAAGGAAGACCTCTGATATAATTTACAAACAGAAATACTCCCTGCGTCAGGCCAAATGCCGCATACAGAATAATCAGTCCCGCATGATTAAGCATATTTAACTTTGACATCATTTTGGTTACAGGCAACAATACTACCTGCGACGGAACAAATAACCCCATCATAATATAAAAATAAATTGTTTTGTAATACTTCCGGTTAAAGTTTCTTGCAATAGAATAAGAAACAGACGGAACAAAAATCAAAATCAAAATGATGGATATTACTGTTATTTTAAATGAATTTTTCAAAAAAATCCAGTAATTACTGTTAGTAAACAATTCAATATAATTTTCCAGATTCAGTTTTGAAGGAAGCGCAAAGAAATTTTTTCCGGCCTCCTCCAATGTTTTAAATGAGTTGATCAGCACCATCCAAAGAGGGCATAAAATCAGGAGTAATCCACCGATCAAAATAATATTTCTAAAAAAAAGCCATACTCTTTCGTCATTTCCTGCTTTTATCTTCATCAGTCCGTCCCTCCTTTACTTGTCAGTTTCAACTGCGTAAGTGAGAATATCGCAACAATCACAAATAATATACATGCTTCTGCATTTGCCATGGAAAATCGCATATTTTTAAACGCATCATTATATATCAGAATTCCTATTACTTCTGTTGCCCGGACAGGTCCACCTCCGGTAAGTGCGTACGGAAAATCAAATGAGGTAAATCCCTGTTTAATTGTAAGTATAAGATTTACTGTTACTGTTGGAAGCAAATAAGGAAATGTAACATACCTGAAACGCTGAAAAGCTGTGGCACCATCAATTTTGGCAGATTCATACTGCTCTTCTGGAATCTGCTGCAAACCGGCTATAAAGATTACCGTTGGCATCGCAACCGCCTGCCATATCTGTACAAATACAACTGCAGGCAACGCCGTATCTCCAGACATCAGAACGCTGTTAGATAACCAGGAAATTCCCAGTGCTTTCCCGATTACCGGAATCACTCGATAATAAATCTGATCCCAGATCAGTGCAATTGTAACACCACCAATCATTGCTGGAACAAAATACACGGATTTTACTAATGTCTTAAACTTTTTCAGTGAATTCAGTGAAATTGACAAAATCAGTGATGTTACAATTACCCCAATCACCAGCAATACACTGTAAATCACCGTTGTTTTTATAGCATTCCAAAAGTTCGGATTTTTGAGCAATATCTTATAATTCTTCCACCCGATAAAATTCATTTTCTGAGCCATTCCATCCCAGTCTGTAAAACTGTATCGAATACCATTGATTACAGATACCACGTAAAAAAATGTATAAAGCACTACCGGTATCAGTGTAAACAGAAAAAACGTCACTCTGCCCGATAACTTTTTTCTTTTTGTATTATTCATATAGCACTCCTCTTAAAAGGCTTTGTTTATTATTATCAAATCCAGGTTCAAAAAAAGATTGCTGCCAATGAATCATTATTCTTACGCAGCAATCTTTTTTTGAACGTATACGGTTTTTCTACATTGAGCCGTTTAATATTTTACTGTGCGCTTGAAATTTCAATTGATACATCCATGTCTTTCATAACGGCATCTACATCTTTATTTGCCCAGAATCCCTGCACTACATTATAAAGATCAGTAGTTACATTGTTATCAATTGTAGACGCCATCCAGTCATGTGTTTTTCCGGCATTAATCATATCTACCATAGGTTTTATTCCATCATCATTGCTTGTAACACCTGTGATACAGGATGGTGCACCGTCATTATCGCAGAATATCTGTGCATTTTCAGGATCAGCAAGATAAGAAAGGAATCTATATGCTGCATCTTTTTCCTTATCACTTGCCTGTGCAGATACACAAATTGCAGCATCAATACCGGATAAGCACTTAGTATCATCATAAGAATCATTTGGAAGTGGGAATACACCAATTTCCAGATTCGGGTTAATAGACTGGATAGTTCCTCTCGCATAAGAACCTGTAATCGTCATTGCATATTCACCATTTACAAAATTTTCGTAACATGTTGTATCAGAAAGTGCCAGTGCATCTTCATTCGCATAGGAAAGAAGTGTGTTCATCTTTTCAAATACATTTTTAAATTCTTCGTCTCCTTCAATTTTTGCCTCTCCGGAAACAACTTTTCCGATAGTTTCCACACCATCCGGTGCCCATGCAACAGTTGCTGCCTGGAACAGATGTCCTACACGCGCCGGATCTTTTCCATGCATTCCAACAGGAGTAATTCCTGCCTCTTTTAACTTATCACATACTGCAGTAAACTCTTCCCATGTAGTCGGGATTTCTAATCCATTATCTTCAAAGGTCTTTTTGTTATAGTAAACTCCAATATAGTTTCGGCTGTAAGGAAGCGCATAATATCCACCATCTTCCTGTTTTGTCATTTCCAGTGCGGATTCATTGACGTTTTTTAGGAAATCCTGATCAGAAAGATCCTGTACATATCCATTGGCAACTTTCTGTTTAAACTGTGTCTGTGTTGGATAATCGGAAAAAATCACCGGAATATCACCAGAAGAAATTCTGGATGTAAGAACTGTTCCTGCATCCGGAACTGTATTCATTTCAATCTCTATATCTGAATTTTCTTTATTGAACTTATCAATAATCTCCTTATATCCCTTTTGAGGTCCTTCTTCTCCCTTCTGCTGAAAGAATTCAATTTTTAATGGTTCATCTGCCATTGCTGCTGTTGCAGGTAACATACATGCTGTCATTGCCATTGTTGCACAAAGTAATGCTGCCAAACTCTTCTTACCCATAATATAATTCTCCTTTTACTTTTTATTTCTTGTATGCATGTGCCGCTTCCACTGCTGTTTTAATCAGATCAAGGCTGATATTTTCGCCCTGAATCGTACAGTCAGCTCCAATCATAATTCCTTTTGTTCCAAACGCGTCCAAAATTCCTTTTACTTCTTCTCGGATTGCATCTTCAGAGCCATTCAATACATTACCCTTATTATTCATTCCACCAAGAATCGCGCTGCTGTAAAGTTTACGTCCCTGCTCCAGACTGAAATGATTATCTTTCACTGACCAATTAATCAAATCAGCCGGATAATTCTTAAACCATTCTACATGTGTTTCAAACTGATATTCCGGTTCACCACAAATATGAAGAATATTATATTTCTCTGGCATTTCCTCTGCTACTTTTAAAATCTGAAGATCATATGGGCGCACAAGTTCTTCCCATTCATTTTTTTCAAATCTTCCGATTTCACCAAACTGTGCAGAATAATATATGCCATCTGCTCCTGCCTCCAGATATCCCTTTGTCCACTCTTCCAATGCATCTGCAATAATCTTAACACCAGCCACAACTGCCTCTGGAGCTTCTTTACTGTATTTCATCAGAACATCATCACCAAAAATCATAGATGCAGCTTTAAAAGGTCCAAACATTGTCTGGAAGATCAAAACATCTTTACCTGCTTCTTTTCTTATTCCTCTTATGATCTCTGCCATTTTTGCAAATTCTTCAGAGTCTGTTCCTTTTACCTGGATATGGTACCAGTCATCCGCGCAGGTTATCTTTCCAGAAATCGGATATGGGTAATCCTGCATAATTTTAATAATATCCATATCTGTAGTTCTGAATAATTTCATATGCTCATCAATCATCTGCTGCACTGTATAATCTGATTTATAATGAAACCAGAATCCAGCCGGAATCATATCCACCTGCTCTTTTTTCATTACTGCCAGTACACGCTCTTTCTTTGTCATCTTTCTCTAACCTCCTGAATTTTCTACTGTCTTCTGCTTTGCAAAGTTCCCTGACCGTTAAAAACAGTATAATAAACTTCTTTTCAAAAAAATAGAAAGATTGTTTTATAAAAATAGAAAATTTCTTAGGATATTTTCTATTTTTTCCAAAAAATACATGCTATAATTCTTTAAAAATATTCTATCACAAATATCTGGAGGTTTTTATGAAAAAAATACATCAATTGTCTTTTCGTATGCAGATTTTTCTGTCATCACTTATTCTCGTTATTTTTCCAACGGTTCTTCTAAGCACAATAAATGCCATTTCAAAAACCAGTACAATCACTTCAGAATATAATACTTCTACTGCAGCAACACTGACGCAAATGAACCAGTCTCTTGATACACTTCTTGAAAATGCACTAAAAATAGCGGATACTCCTCTTCTCAACGATGACGCACGCAAAGCCATGATAACTAATTACGAAAAAGATTATCTGTCATATGCTCAGGATTTCAATGTTTTTCGAAATTTAATGCGCCAGACAAATCAATTGAACAGTTCTATGCTTACCGTCTATTTTCAAAATAGATACGGTTACTCTTTTGAATATAATGTAAAGACAGCGCAGCAGCGTCATACAATTGAATCTAATATGGAAAAATGGAAAAAAATAGCTGAAACTTCTAAAAACCGGACATATTTTGCACCTCTGCAGACAGATTCCAGTACCGGACACAGTATTCTTCCAATGGTCAAAATTTTACTGGATAGATACGATTACCGGGAAACAGGACTATGTTATGCAGAAATAGATTTTACTCCAATTATGGAAATCCTATCTTCATCCTGTGAAACACAAAATACACTTTTAATCTATAATGCAGATAACAAACTTACATGCACAATTAATCTTGCATCTTTTTCAGAAGCAGATATATCTTCCTCTGTTTTGTCCAAACTTGAAGACTTCAGCAATACTCTAACTTCACAGGATGCAATCGGTCAAAGTACTCTTAAGACATCTCTGGGGCAGTTTGTAATTAATGGATGCATTAATAATACTACCCAGTGGCATATTGTTCAGATCATAAGCAACGAAAAAATCGCTCATACTTTTCATGACACTATCATCAGTTACCTGGGAATTTTCCTGTTCTGCGCATTGCTTGGACTTATCCTGGCAATTTTCCTGTCCAGAATACTTACCCGTCCGGTTTCCAATCTATGTCATGAAATCGATATTCTGGATCCTTCCGATGGAACACAGATTGATCTGAAATCCTGCGGTTCCAACCAGGAATTGCGCAAACTGATTGACAGCTTTAACGGAATGAGCCAGCGTCTCTTTCTGAGCCTGAAACAAAATTATGAAATTCAGATTGCCGAACAACAAATGCGGGTTCAAATGCTGCAATTTCAGATAAATCATCATTTTCTTCATAATACTTTAAATGTTATCAAGTCACTTGCTGAAATTCATGATGTACCTGAAATCGAAACCATTGCTACTTGTATGTCTGAACTTGTACGGTATAATCTGGAAAAATTTCCTGTTGCAACTCTTCAGGAAGAACTCCAGCAGGTTCAGCGCTATATGACTATCCAGAACATACGCTTTCCCGGAAAATTCTGCTATGATATTAATGTCCCGCCTGAATTCCTGCAGATGAATCTTCCTGTATTTTTGTTCCAGCCACTTGTAGAAAACAGTGTGGAACATGGTTTTTCTAATAAAGAAAATGAATGTTATATCAGTATTTCCTGTCAACTTGAAAACGAATTACTTCATTTCCTGGTTGCTGATAACGGAAGTGGAATGTCTCAGGAACAATTAAAAACTTTTCAGTGTTCCGGCAAAACTTCTCCAAAAGGGCATCACTCTATTGGACTTGCAAATGTAAATCAAAGGTTACACAGTTATTATGGAGAGGAATATGGACTTTTGGTAGAAAGTATACCTGGCGAAGGTACTATTATTGATATTGTACTGCCTTCCTCAGCCATTAATATAGAGCCTTCCTTTTTCCAACCTGAATTATCCAAAACTATCTCTTTATCTTAGAATCCTTCACAAACAAAGAGCGAGACATCCTTGCCTCGCTCCTGCTTTATTTCCTATTTTATTATTACTGTGCTGCGTCCCAGCTTGCAAACGCGCAGCTCATTGATCTGACCAGCTCATCCGGCCTGTTATACTTAACCTTTGCATAGATGTCCATGGTAATCTTGCTGCTTTCATGGCCTGCCAGGTATTGAACCGTTTTGGGATCTACCGACGCATGAATAAGGTTGGTGATGTAAGTATGCCGCAACTGATGGGGTGTTACCTCAACGTCCAGGCTGTAAACCACTTTTCCGTTATGAGCGGCCTTTTCTCCCAAGACAGGTGTGACAGTATACTTTACTCTTTTTCCATCTTCATACCGATAATAGCTCCGTTCCTTGACCGTTCTCGTAACAATATACTGCCACAGCCGCTTAAACTGCGTATAGGACAGCGGTTCGCCATCCCGGTTTGAAACTACATATTCCGAAGTCGAAGTTTCCTTTGCTGCTTTCAAGCACTCGGCCAAACAAACAGGGAGGGGGATATTTCTCTCCGCAGCCTTGGTTTTCAATTCATCCGTTTATCTCCCAATTCCGCTATAATATGCCGCCTGACCTTTGAGGTGTAATCCGTCAAAGTAGTAGCTCGTACATGAACCGACTGCATCAGCAGCCACTTTTCACAATACTCTGCAACTGTGGGCGTTTTCCGATGAAAAGTGGCATTCTCAATCTGTTCCAATGCAAGCGTTTCTTTGTTATATAGTTCTTCAGGTGTTTTTGCGTAGAGAGCTATGAGCTTTCCATTCGCATCTTTGATTCTGGTCCTATAATATAGGACACCTCTTTTCATAACTGTGCCATATTGGGGAAGCATTATTTTTCTATTTGCCAATTCCTCCACCTCCTAAGAATAGTCTCCAGCGCTGTACCTTTGTTTTATCAGACACTACTCCTGATTCCATCAAGAATACGGACCGGCTCACGATCTTCCGCTCCGAGGCTTACGGTAAGTTGTGCTTCTCTCAACAGGCTTTGCCCTGTGCGTACATTTTGCGATATACTCCTGGAGACCCGCCGCAGTAAAATACACACAGCTATTCTGAACATACTGCACATAAGAGATCAAGCCGTTGTTACGGGCGGCATCCAGCGTTGCGATGCTGATTCCTAAGATTTCAGCAGCTTCTTTTCGTGTAATGAGTTTTTCCATAGTCCATATTCCCTCCAATCTGTCAAGGTTATCGTCGTGCTTTCAAAATCAGATACCATGCGCTGGCAGCCGTAACTGCCAGCGCATGGTATCTGATTTTGAATAAAAAACGACCAACAAAGAAATCAATCGCTTCCTATTTTAATATGACTCAATTCTCGTCACATTTGCCACGCAACCCTGACGATGGGAACATAGCAGGTCTCCGCTGGCGCGGTTGTCATAACTCCGCAGCGTCGTTTTACTCGTGCGCCGCAGGGTTCCCCCCAAGTCTTTAGGAGGCCGTGAGGAAGTATCTTTAAGCCCCCGTGCAGTCCTCGCGCCGAATCTGCCACCATCCGTTTTGTGAAATCGTAGATCGCTCCAAAACAGCTTTGTTCATCACCTCCCTGTCTGCTCTATCTTCGCGGCGTTCCACACTCGCTCGTACACGGGTTATGTACCTGTTATGCTGTCTATGAAATTGTAGCAAAGTGCTGTTGAAGGGGGAAAACTTGTCCTTCTTATTAACACTGACAAAAAGAGCAAAAAACAGACGCTTCAAACAAAATTTTATCAAAATATTTTTGTTATAAGATGCAAAATAAGAACTCATCCAGTTTTATCTCCACTCTGATTAGTAGTACAATCTAAGAAAGAACGAAAATAGTTTTTATCTAAATTTATTCATAATTTGTTTACAATCAAATTCCTAGCCATACAGCAGAAAAATGATGACGAAAGATCATGCAAATGCTATAATGTTTGCATATAGATATGACAATTTGACCATATCGGAATCTTTATTCAAACAGATGATTGGAGATATTGCTATTATGAGAAATCCATGGCCAATTTTCAGCATTGCGGCTCTCTCTGGAGCTGCATGCCTGATTTATGATCACTTTTTTTCTTACGAGACTATGTGGATTGCTGTTGTAGTGTTTCTTGCGCTGCTTGCTCTATGCTTTTTCGCATATTGCAAATATGAACACTGGCTGGCAAAGAAATTGAACCCCTATGTGGTGTCATATCAAAGCGACCATAATCTTGAGAATTTGAAACAGGGATTGGATCGCTGGCGTCCCTGGGCATTCAGCAAACATTCCAAAAACATCATTACAGCGAACTGGTTCTCCGCTCTGCTGGACCAACAGCGCTGGACAGAAGCGGAAGAAACTTTGGAGCAGTTTTTGCATCGAGCAAAAAATACGCAGGATAAAATAGGGTATCACCTGCTTCGGGGAGATTACGCAAGGGCGATCGGAAATACCAAATTAGAGGAACAGGAACGACTTATAAGCGAACAGCTAAAAACCAAGCTTGGAAACAAAAAGGGAGAATCAAGAGTACTCGCAAGCGCCAAAGAGAGTAAATATGCTTTCTTTTGCTGGCTCTCTTTCAGCGTTGGTCTGGCACTGTTCGGAATCATCAGCAATATCTCCACCGGGGACTCAATCCTTGGATCGTTTGGAGCCGGAGTTTTTATTTTGGGCTTGTTCTCGTTCCCAGTCTGCTTGATCTGGCTGATTCTCTGGTTGATCCGGCGCAGAAAGGAGGTTGTTAAATGACTTATATCCTCCCGGTACTCTATGTAATTGTGTCTTATACATTCTTCCTTTTGGCAGGCTGTTTTGACAATGCAATCAAATTGCAGATAGTATTGATCCTTCTGCCCTTTATCATGGGAATCGTCAATTTGATTGTTGTGCTGACCGTAGGAAGAAAGTGGTCTAGAAAGACATTGCTGAACTGCACTTTGATCATCAAGTATGGACTGATCCCGTTCTTCCTGATCGGAGGGAGCATCACCGTATATGTAACGCTGATGGCATTCTTCCCATTGCCGCTGATGGCGTTGTTTGGACTGGTAACCATTGTTTTTTTGATTTTTGGATACGGGATTCTATTAGGGGCAGCTCCCTATGCTATCGCTTATCTGATAAAGTCATACAAAGACGGCATTCATCCGAAATGGTTGGCGGTTTTAGCTGGAATCTGCCAGTTTTTCTTTTCCTTTGATGTACTTGCAATGATGGTTCTGACATTAAAGGAGCGGCACAGGGTCAAAACGACGATTGCCGTTTTCTGTGCAATGTGTCTTGCTCTCCTGCTTATCGTACTCTATGTGGTCATGACGCTGATCGGAGCATAATCGACCTTTATATAGGATATGAGTTGTTCATACATAAAACAAATTTGATAGAATCGCAGAAAGGATTTACACTTATGAAAAAACAATGGATTGCTTTACTAACAGGATGTGTGCTGGTATGCAGTATGCTGGCCGGATGCGGCTCAAAACCTCAGACATCAGCTCCGGCAGCTGCGGGCAGCGATAAAGGCTATACGGATGAGGCCATTCTGTCTCAGCTGAAAAATGACGGGACACCTGAGTTCATACTGGATGGCACTTACTACACACTTCCTTTGGAAACTTCCCAGCTGATACAAGCCGGCTGGAGTTTGGAAACGGAAGAATATGATGCAGCAGAGGTTTCTCTGCAACCCGGCGAGCGTATTTATGGGGAACTTTCCAAAGACGATCAGGAAATAGATGTTGCAATCGTAAATGCCGGGACAGAGCCATGCAAGCCTGCTGAGGGCGGAACGGTGGTAGAACTGGAATACTCTGCCGATAAGGATCAACAAAATCCTGATTTCTTTGTAACGCTCAATGGGATCAACTGTGCGATGTCCAACGCAGCTTTACAAAAGGCGCTGGAAGGTGTAGACGGATATGAACTGAATTCCGCAGGAAATATCGACATCAATCGTACTGTTGATGATGATGAAATTGCTGTTTATAAAGTCATTCTGGATGATGACTACACAGCAATCACGCTTGCTTCGGACAATGTTTTTGAATACAAGGATTATCAGCCGCAAGAGGTAAAAGAACAGGCATCTAATGAAAAGATTGCCGCTTACAAGGATACTACAAAAGCCGAGATGGAGCCGTATGCTCAGGATTTCAATGCGATCATCGAGGGATATGAAGAAAATATGGCCGTTGGATTTTACAGTGAAGGTACTATTTGGGGCGAAGAAGTCGGTGAATATAAATCTATTGCCGGAACGCCGCTCGCTTCGGATGTGTCTCTCTACATCTCAGAGGATACAACCGGCCAGCTCTACTGTATTGCTAACCAGATTTTGAATGAAGATGGTACTGTAAGCACTGCCATTGAGCTTGAGGAAGGCGATCAGGTCAAGGTTTGGGGTTATGCTTCACAGTATCTGGAATTGCAGGAAGGTCTGAAAATCGTCGTGGTTCAGCCTGGTATCATTGAACGCAACGGCGAACTGGTGATCCTGGACAAAAATTTGAAAGTAGACTAATGCTTTTGAACGCCGGGTGCATATATCAAAGGATTGCATCCGGCGTTCTCAACTTAAAACAATAATCAGGAGGAACAATTATGCTTACAATGAATGAAAAAGATAAAAATGAAATGCTGGAAGCCATTTTGAACGAAAACGAAGCCTATCAGTGCAAGTTATGGGCAGTCATCATGGCCGGGGCTGATACCTATGCACTGATTGGAGGACTTTCTACACTGACGGGGGGCGCTGCCGCTGCATTGGGCGCACTGAGCAATGCTTACTGCTATCTGGGAGTTACCGAGCAACACCTGAATATGGTCATTGTAAATTCCGTTAATGTCTCCAAAATTGAAAACCGGCTTTCTCTGCCCCTAAGCAGCATAACAAAGGCAGAAGTCAAGGGTGGACTGCTGCCCGGAAGAAAAGTCGTAATGCTGCATTTTGGAAAAGAGAAAATGAAAATTTCTTTGATGAACAATGCGATTGGCTCTGATATTCAGGGGCAGAAAGAAAATGTTGAGATGTTCTGCCAGATTGTTTCCAAACTCGGATAATAGAGCGGATTATATCAATGCCTTATAAACACGGAGGAGGTAACGCTAATGGGATTTTTCAAAAAGAAAAATAAACAAATTACTTTTATTGAAAATGCTGGCGGAATGATTATCACGAAATCAATTTATGAGGGAACTTCTAAGCTGAAATGGTTTTTTAGAGAGGAAAGTGTAAATCCTTCTGATAATGGCTGGCGGGCAATCGGGGATAATGATACACAGGAATACTTAAATAACCCGGAAAATTCCATAGTTGTAGACTTTAATACCCTTGCAAACATTGAGCCGACAGTTTTGGCTGTATATGATATGCCGGTAGGTACGGATTTGGAATTCTGTTTTGACAATACTAGAAGATATTTTATCGACACGAATACCGGAAAACGGATATAACAGTGATTTTATAGGAAAACGACGAAGATGGAGAAACGAAAACTTTCAGGAAAAACAATTTTGAAGCTGGTAGGGGCACTTTTGGCTTTGGCTTATTTGGGATTTTGCCTCTATGCAGGTATTACCGGGAAATTTCCGAATATGCACAAAGCCGAGCATGTGATGCGTTTCGGTGACCTTAAAAACTGGGTGTCCGGCGGAATATCGGCTGTGATGATTTTTGCCCTGTGCATTACTTCTACTGTGAATTAAAAACTTTATCCTCACACGACTGAAGTCGCGTGCTTCCAGACGCTTTAGGCGTCAGACTAAATATCGGCGGATACGCCTGTAACTTAGGCCAGCGCAGTTATGCGCATTTTTCCATGCCAGATATGGCAGGTTCCCACATTGCAGGTAGTCCGCTGTATATCTGCCTGCATTTATGCTGCCTTTAAGATTTCCATTTGTAAATGAAGTTCTTTCAGATCTGCATAAACACATGAGGTTCTACGCTTTACCGAAGGGACTTTTGCCTCCAGCAAAGACCTTTCCGTTACCGGAAGGGGTTTTAAAAGTTCTCTGATAAAATATCTTGCTCCGATATTATACGATGCCGACAGGTCACAGCTATATCTTTTTCCTGTCTGGAATACACAAAGACTGTGATTTTTCGGGTCACGGGACACACTTCCTGAGCCATCGTATGCAAGACTGCTCGTATTCCATGCGCAGACTCTGGATACCCGCATTCCTTTTCTGTGTGCCTGATGCTCACAGCGTTTCTGGATATCCCGTTTTCTCCACAGATGCAGTTTCTGTTTTTTCTTTCCGGATATCTTTCCCTGCATTTCCAGATACTCGAATACGATCACATCTGCATGGTTCTCTTCTGCATTTTTTACGATCGCACCTGCAATTTTTCTTCCCAGCTCTATGTTCAGACGTTTCGTATATGCCCACCTTCCCCGTGACTGCGCAGAGCTGTGTTCCCTCTGGAATCTTCGGATCCGGCCCAGTGTGCGGTACATCCGGTCTTTTTCACTGGGATGATCGATAAATTTTCTCCCCAGGACAGTTCCGTCTGCCCGCATAATGGTACAGACCGCATCGGTATTGATTCCCAGGTCCACACTACAGATGATCTGTTCTTTTACCGGTGTCTTCGTAAGTGTCACTTCTTCCGTATAAGAAAAACGCAGGAAATATTTATGGTGCCTTTTCTCCAGTGTCGGGGCTGATGCCTTTTTCCCCGACCAGTTCCTGCGCAGATATTCCATATCTGTGTGATTTAAACGCACACAAAACCATTTCCAGTCATGACCATCATACAGTTTCAGGTATGCTTCGTCTTTTCCTTCTTTTTCCTCTCTGTACATGACATCACGATAAAAAACAGGCATGGCATGATTCTCATACGCCAGTCTGGGTTTCCCTGCTTTTTCTCCTGACTTTTCCCACAGATCCATCCGTGTTTCGTAAGAAGATACACTTCCCAATGCATGCTGGATTGCGGCTCGCCTCAGGTAGGACGGCATCTTCGGAAAGCGAAGATCAAAATCAAAGCGTGCAGGATTCTTTTTTGTAGTATGCACCAGATGCTCTGCAGCATTAAACCGCCTTTTGGCATCCGGTATCTCTGCCAGTTCTTCCCACACCTGCTCATATATTTCTGTCAGGTAACAGACCGCAGACCGGTAGATTTCCAGTGTCTGGCGGACTGGGATATTCTGTTTTCGTAATTCTACGCCATAGCTGGATACGGTCTGCATCTCTTTTCCTCCAACAAATCATTTCTTCTGTCAGGCTTTTTTCTTTTCTTTTTCCTTTTGTCCTTCGATGTAGGCAAGCACCTAGTCTCTGCTCCTGTCACTGACCGTTATGGCACAGTAAGACGGATTCCACAGATGCCCACCCCACAGTTCCTTTTTTAACTCCGGATACGCAAGAAACATCTGGCGTGCATGATTTCCTTTCATGATCTTGATCATATCTGAAATATAAAACTGAGGTTTACAGTCCACAAGCAGATGGATATGATCCGGCATCACCTCCATTGCCAGGATCTGAAATTTATATTCTTCTGCAAGATTCTGTAACATTTCTTTGCATTCTGTATCGATTCCGTTTTTTAAAACCTTTGTTCTGTATTTTGTACACCAGACAAGATGATACTGCAAGGAAGGTTAAATGTATTTTTTAATTCTACCTTGCAAGAGTAAATTCTATACCTGTAGAAATTACTTCTGCATGGATTTTTCCTTCTTCTTTTTATAAAATACTACTGCAGATGATCCCCTGCCTGTGCAGAAGGAGGATAAAATGAATACAGGAAGACCAAAAGGCAACCAAAAACATCTTGACTTATCTGCACGTATTATAATCGAACAGCATTTAAATAACGGTGATTCATTTAGAAGTATTGCAATAGAATTAAGCAAGGATCCAAGTACCATATCCAAAGAAATCAGACGTCATTCCATTATCAGGGAAAGAAGCGCAGATGCATTTGCCCCTATTCCCTGTGCAAACAATTATGATAGTTCAAAGCCGCGGACAAATATATGCAATGTCATGCATATGTGCGGTGATAATGAATGTCGGCGCAAATGTGTCCTCTGCAGAAAATTCAGATGCAGCGATGTCTGTAAATTTTATAAACCAAGAGAATGTGAAAAATTAAATAAACCTCCTTATGTGTGCAATGGATGCAGCAAGAGAACGAATTGCATGATGGACAAAAAGATCTATTCTTCAAAATACGCTCAGGACTCCTATGAAGCCCTTAGGACTACCAAAGAGAAGGGATCAACCAGACACCGGAAAGTATACAGAAACTGGACAACCTGTTGTCACCGCTTCTCAAAAAAGGACAGTCCATTGCCCACATCTACGCATCTCATGCTGATGAGATCGCCTGTTCCAGAAGAACCATATACTCTTATATAGACCGTGGCATTTTTCAAGCCAGAAACATAGATCTGCGCCGTAAAGTGGTATACAAGCAGAGAAAAAGAAAAACCACTACCAACCTTAAAGACAGAAGTTTTCGAAAAGACCGGGGCTATAAAGAATTCCTGGAATATATCGCAGCGAACAAATCTGTTTATGTAGTCGAAATGGATACTGTTGAAGGAGCAAAAGGTACCAGTCCCTGCTTTCTGACTATGTTCTTTCGAAACTGTAGCCTTATGCTTATGTTTCTTTTAGAAGAACAGACCCAGAAAGAAGTAACTAGGATTTTTGATCATTTAACAGAGTTACTTGGAATTGAACTGTTTCAGAAACTTTTCGAAGTAATACTTACAGACAACGGGCATGAATTTCAGGACCGGCAGAGTCTGGAATATAGCAAAAATGATGAAGTACGCACACGCATTTATTATTGTGATCCCAACCGTTCTGATCAAAAAGGTGCTCTTGAAAAGAATCATGAATATATAAGGTATGTCCTGCCAAAAGGAACAAGCTTTGAAAAAATGACAGACAAAACAACGCTGCTGTTATTAAATCATATCAATAGCGAAAAACGGGACAGCCTCAATGGACACAGTCCATATGAAGTATCCCGTCTCCTGTCGGATAACAGACTTCATAAAGCATTAGGATTAGCAGAGATACCACCGATGAAGTCACATTGATACCAAGATTAATAAAATAATAATAACAATACAGGCACAGGCAAGTTTCATTGCATAGAATTTAGTCTTTCCAACAGACATGTGGAATTTAGTCCTGCACACTATTTCCAGATGTCCTTTTATCATGCAAAAAACTATGCTGTTTATGCCGTATAAAAGCATTATATACTAAAAAAATCAAGTTGTATATCTCCGAAAATAGAATTAAATCCCGCATAAAATCAAGGTATATTAGAATGTAGAATTTACTTTTTCATTCAAGCATACTGCAAGGAATAGACATATCCCCTACCATATGAAAGTTTGTTTTTATCTATATTAAATATATCTTTTTCTCTAGTAGATATGGGGATTACTCCCCATACCCCTACGCAAAACCGTACGTGCGCTATTAACGCATACGGCTTTTCACTTTATATTTCATACTTTATCTATAAAACAAACTTACCTTAATACTTGGTTCTAACAATGGGAATGTTCGAAGCAGTCCATTAAAATAGGTATCCGACGTATAACTTCTTTTCTGGCTTCTCCGATTCAGCCATTTATACAATAACCATTTTGTCTGTACTAGGAAATTCTTCACTTCCCTTGTATTGTCGGTCACTCCATAATACTGGTAATGTCCCCGCAATTTTGCATTCACTGTTTTAAATATCAGTTCCAATGGCATTGCTCGATGTGCCTTTATCCATTCTTTCATTGCTTTTATCTTACTGCGAAATTTCTTCTTGCTGGTCTTTACCCTACAACGGAAAAACTCTCTCTTTCCGTCCATTCCGCAATAAAATATGAAACCAAGAAAGTCAAAGGTATCTGGTTTTCTCTCTCCTCTTGCTTTTCTGTTGTGCCTGGCAAACCTCCCGAATTCCAATATCTTCGTCTTTTCTCCTGCCAGTTCCAATCCGTATTTTACAAAGCGTTCTTCCAGCCTCTGCTTAAATATTTCTGCTTCATACTGGTTCTGAAAACAACAGACAAAATCATCACAGTATCGGATGAGATAACATTCTCCTTTACACTGTCTCTTTACGATTACATCAAACCAGTTATCCAATACATAATGCAGGTATATATTTGCAAGTATCGGACTTGCTCCATTTCCCTGTGGGGTTCCCCGTTCGCTGTCGAGATATTTGCCATTTTCCATGACTCCGGCTTTCAGGAATTTCTCTATAATCTCAAGAAATTTCCGGTCTGCTATATCATGTGCCAACATCTTCATCAGCCATTCATGGTCTACATTATCAAAGAAACCTTTAATGTCTGCTTCTACCACATAGTTTGTCTTTCGATACTGCACCATCTCTATGATTTCCCTTACTGCCTGATGGCAGTTCCTGTTCGGGCGGAATCCAAAGCTCTCATTATAAAACTTCGGTTCATAAATCTGCTCCAGTATCTGTGCAATCGCATTTTCCACCAGTTTGTCTTCATAACAGGAGATTCCAAGCGGTCTCATTTTGCCTTTTGTTTCCTTCGGAATATAAACACGCCTTGTTGGATGCGGGCGATAACTTCCGTTTTTCATCCTTTTCACAAGATTTGCGAGATTTTCTTCCAGATTCTTTTCGTAATCTTCTTTTGTCACCTTATCAATCCCATACGCTTTCTTTCTGTCCATAGTCTTATGGATTGCTCTCAGCGTATCCGCATTGATGTAGGCTGCAAGATTCTGAACCTTTCTGTCGGTTCTGTTTGCTTTTGCGATATTATACTGTATTCCAAGTAACTCATTCACCATGTTCATCAGCTCTCTTTTGTCTGCATAGTTCTTTGTTCTTGAAGCTATAAAGTGCACAGCCCTTTTCTCCATCTGCTTTCACAGACTTCTGCGATAATATGGCTGTGTCGGACTTCCTGCCATTCATTTGGATTCCTAACGCATTTCTTTGTTTTGGTTTCCATACCTTTTTTAAGGAAATGGCAGGATCTCAGCTGTTCCGATAACATACTTATCATCAACCTCGCCAAGCTCTCAGACTGGGGGATGCCGCTATAACCTTGCCATATCGGTCATAACAGTATTGTCTGCTGTGTAATAGAGCACATCGACCATTTCCAACCTCATAATAATTTCCCAGCTCAATCACTTCACTTTCGTTTCGGCTCTGTTGCTCCCTGTCCTACGCTTAAACCTAATGTTACCATTTCGGTTCCAAGGACTCGGTACAGGCGGTTGGCTAGACCTTACCTGATAGGATTTTTTTTTTCCTATTGTATGATTATCAGCTTACCAAAGCGTACAGAATTTCTTCCGCTCGCTAGGGGAAATCAACTATGCTGATTTCACAGCTCGCACCCATATAAATATTATACCATATGTATTGGTTTATGTAAACATTTGTTCTGTTGTTTAGTAAAAAAATTTGCGCGTCTAACTCATCACTGAAAGTAACGAGAATGCGACGCGCAGTTATTCAAACCTTGTTGACGGATTTTTTCAAGTAAATCCAACCCCGTGCCATCTTTCATATTGAAGTCGGAGCAAATTGCATCTACTGTGATTGTTTGAAGTGTATCCAATGCGTCCTCAACGCCCGTAGCCGTAATCGTTTCAAATTCACCCGATAGCACGGATGACAGGATTTGCAGATATTCCGTGTTATCATCCACTATCAATATTCGTTTCATATCATTCTGCCGCTTACTCCACGGTAATCTGGATTGTGCCTGAAAAGTCTATACCGGTAATTCCGATGTAGTTCGCTCCTGCTTGAAGCTGAACGGCAACACTTCCGCTGGCAGATTCAAAAAGCACTTGCTCCTCTAAGTCCGGGGAAATGTAAATGAGCTGACAGTTGCCGTCAAGGGAATCAAGCTGGTATCGGATTACAATTTCACGGCACTCATTTTCCTTGAGGTCAGTGTCTGCAACTAAAATATCCTGTCCGTTAAATCCAGTTACAGAAGCGTCATAGGTGGCCCGAAAAAAATCATTATCCGAAGTTCGGCTACCCTCAAAGGACTGATAAGGAGTTATAAGAGCGTTGCTTAATTGCTCTGCTCCATCCTTGAGATTTTCACTTAACCTATCGAGGCCGGAGCAGGCAGTAAAGGCCAGCAAAGAAACCGCAATCAGACAGCATCCAATAATTTTTCCAATTTTACACATAGCCGTTTCCTCATTGAACGAAAGTAAGGAACAAGGCAAGTGCAACGATTCCCACCATCAGCAGTGCCCAAAAAACGCTGATCGCTGTGGATGCGATATTGATAATGCTGCGGCTTTCCTTGCTCCGCACACATACCACTGAAAGGGTCAGACCCCAATGTGGTCAACCTAGCGTCAACTTAGGGGCATATTAGCGAATATCCTCTAATGCAAACTACAAAATTAATCGGTTTATGACAGAAAACAGTTGCTGTTTTGTTGGAAACCAGAAGATTCATAAAAATTGCCACACTTAAATAAGCCTATTGATGAATGCTGGCTCTATTTTAAAAAGAAGCTTTTTTATTTCGGAAATGTGAACGTCCCTTGGATTTCAATTTCTTCCTTGGAAACGACCTGCCGGGCAGGAGCTGTGATCTGCAGCGTACAGCATCTGTATATAACTGTTCAATAATTGAAAGCTCAAACAGTCCGCAGAGTATTTTGGGAACAATACTTTTGATCCGTCCAATGATAAATGCACGATTGGCCTGATAACGGAACTTATTTGTGCTTTTGGCAGAAATCTGTATTTCTTCATCTGCTTCATTTTTTATAAGAGAGGCCAGATTCGATAAAAGCATATTTATATAAAATTCCTGCTGTATAGACACTGCAGTAGCACCGGAAAACTCTTCCATGGCAAAGCGGCTTTTTAGTTCTTTGTACTTAAGTTCTACCGGCCATCTGTAGAAGTAAAGTTCCCGGAACATATCTTTTGTAACAGCAGGATCAAACAGGTTTGTTGCAAGATATTCTTTTGTACCATCATCAAGCGGAATCTCAAGGACACGTATGGGTACATCGGAAGTACCTTCTTTTGAAGTTCTCTGAAGAATGGAAATCATATCACCATTGCATTTTTTAGATAAATTGATTCCCTCTTTCAGTCTCATAACACAGAGATGCCCATGCTCTACACAGTAGCGGAACATATCTTCTGAATAATAACCTCTGTCAAAAATAATAATACTGTTGTTATATAGTCCCATATCTTCAAGAACTTTAAGATGTTCTAATGCAGCTGCTCGTTCAGAGGAAAGAAATTTATGGATAGATGCATGAAGGATATAATCATCCAGAACATCATAAATTATTGAAGCCAGTCCCATGGTATAACGTCGGTTTGGATCAGGATAGCTGGACATTTCGCCAAAGAAATCAAAAGTTGATTTTGAATTCGGAAGTTCGATCCTGGAACCATCTACTGCAAAAAGATGATAACCCTGCCACAGCTTTCTTGAAGGGATCTGGCTGTAAAACAGATCAACAGAAAGATAATAAAGTTCCTTGAACAGTGAAGGATTAATGAACTGTCTGGCTTTGGAAAGTGCCTGTTTTGAAACATCCGGAAAAGAAAGCGTGCCCAGTTCTTCTCTGATCTGTGAAAGATTCTGGAACATGGAAGCTTTTGAAGAGAAGAACAGATAAATAATAACTTGCAAAAGGGAAAGTTTTCTTCGCCGTACAAAATGTTTTTCCACCCGATGGGGTTCCAGTTTAACTTGATCTGTGATATAATCTTTAATGGATTGGACGATATTTTTACAAATATTAGTTCGATTCATATGGCATACCTCCTACGTATTGGAATAGATAAATATTTGGTAACGTAATATTGCTTAATCTATAAACCACATATTTAGGAGGATATGTCAAGATATTTATATAAAAAATCCAGAATATAAGCCCAGAATGGTTGAATTTTCAGCATTCTGGGCTTAAGTTGACCACATTGGGGTCAGACCCAGCAGGACAAAAACGATATTGGCTCCGGCCCAAGCAGTTCGGATTCCAGCCGACAGCGAAAAATGCAGGAGTGACGGGGCAAGAGCAGCCAGTGGCAATATGCTCACAATGAGCGCGGCGATACTGACTGATTGAAGTTTTTTCTTTTCCATAGTTTTACCTCATTTCTTTTTTCCCAAATTGGGTGACAGCCAGCGCGAAAAACAGACCAAACACTACAATCGCACACGGCAAGAACGGAAACATCGAAAATGCGGCATCGGAAGTTTCTGCTGTAAAATCATGGAGCGAGCAGGATACGAGATAACCGCTGTAACAGTACGGGTAAACAATCCACAGCGGCGTATTTGCAACCAATACACCGGGAATCACAAACAACAAATTCAATCCCACGGAAAGAAGCGGCTTTTCAAACAGTACGGTGATTGCCCACATAGCCGCAATACATGGCAGCATTGTCAGAAACAATCCTAAGCACCATTTCAACAGATGCAGGATCGGTAAGGTTTCTGTTATTCCCATTGTCTGTGTCGCAACCACCCCAGCGATTACGAACACAACAAGAAACACCACCATCTCCATGAACAGATAAAAGGTAAGCACACAAAACTTTGCAATGGATAATGCATAGCGGCTGACCGGCAATGCCAACATTTTCAGAATCCCGTTATTTCCTGTTTCTCTCCCTGCGATCATCACGCAGACTACAATCATGCTGAACGGGAGCAGATAGTAGGCGTAGACAAGCGCACTTTGAATGAACATGGCAGGCCACGCATTAGTGTATTCCGGCGTAAAATAGTTGCTCAAACTTGCAACCCCGGAAATCACTACCAATAAAGGCGCAATGAAAATCAAGGGTATAATTTTGGAGCGTCTTACTTTCATAAACTCGATTTTGAGTAAATCCCAAAAATTCATTTCTATCATCCCTCCTTACTCGTAGCGTCTGTATTTCGCTAACCACAAGCCTACGGCAAGGAACAACAGTGTTTCTGCCAAAGCAACAAGGGTAACTATCAGATCTGGCTGGGCGCTCATAGCTACCGCCGGTTTCAAAATAATCACAAAAGGATGTACCAGCAAAAGTGCCACCTCCGAATTTGCAAGAGCCATACCACTTAGAAAACCGGCGACATCAATTCCAAGCGGCACCCACATATTTTCAAAACGCGAGGAAATCAACAACATAAACGACAACACCGGCATGGATGTAATAAAAGAGTATCCGGCAAAGCGCACCAGCGTACCCATTTCAAATGCTCCGTCCGGTAAGTCAGTCATGCCAATCTGTGCAAGTACCAAATTTTGCAGCATGATTGCAACCAGAAACATGACCGTCAGAATCAGAAATTTGCTCAGGTACATCGCGGGAACGCTTACGGGAAGCATATACATCTTCTTGACAGCGCTTCCCTTAAACTCTATGTTGTAGATCATGCAGGCCGCAACTACGATGCCGAACAGGTTCAGCACCATAATCATGCCGTAAAGCTGGGTCAGCAGGACATCCATCGGAGCCAACGGCAGATTCAAAAGCGTGTCCTTCCGCACAATGAAATTGACAAATGCGTAGGCAGCTCCCAAGATGCCAACAGCCAGCAACACGGGGATTACGCCGGTTCGCTTTTCTTTCCGAAGTTCGATTGCCAGCGTTTTCATAATTTTGCCCTCTGCTTTCTATCCATGTTGTCTTTCTCAACCATAGAAAGGAACACATCTTCCAGATTGTCCGCAGCGAAGCCAGATTGCAGGGCGTATTGACGAAGATCATTCATGCTACCCTCAAACAGCAGCCGCCCGTGGTTGAGAATTCCAATGTCATCCGCAATCAATTCAATTTCAGACAGCATATGGGACGAGATCAGCACCGTGCAGTCGTAAAGGCTGGGCAAAGATTTTACCAGATTGCGGATTTCGTGGATGCCGGACGGGTCAAGGCCGTTGGTGGGTTCATCCAGGATCAGAATCGGCGGACGCCCTAACAGTGCCCCGGCAAGGCCCAAGCGTTGCTTCATCCCCAGCGAATACTTCTTTGCCAGCCGGTCGCCAAACTCGGTCAGCCCCACCAACTCCAGAGCATCTTCCACATCGGCTTTTGGCAACCCCAAAATGCGGCGGATAATATCGAGATTTTCCCGCCCGGTCAGGTTTGCGTAGAAAGACGGAGCTTCAATGAAAGAGCCTATCTCTTTGAGAATGGCAATCCGATCACCCGGAAACTGCTTCCCGTCAATGGTAAAACTGCCCTTTGTCGGTGCAGTCAGGCCCAGCAGCATTTTCATGGTCGTGGATTTTCCCGCACCGTTGGGGCCAAGGAAACCGTAAATGCTGCCCTTGCGAATATGAAGCGAAACATTGTTGACCGAGATGAAATTTTTGTACTTCTTTGTCAACTGTTCCGTTGTAATGATATAGTCCATAGAAACATCTCCTTTCGATGTTTTTATGATTAGGCGTTTGCGAAACGCCAAAAGCCGCATAAATACGGCATTTTTTTGTTGTTAAAATAAAATATCTCCTCAAGGTTTATGGTAAAATAGAATTGCCTAGAAACTAATTAACCAATCCACCTAAAGGAGATATACCTACATGATAACATATAAACAGCTCACTTTGGCAGAAATTTTTGAAGATTGTCAAAATAAATTCGACAACGACAAATATCAGTTCCTTTCGCTTCTTGATGAAGCCATTGACCTTGATGAAATTATTCCTGTTTCTTTTATTTCTCATTTTTACGCCAGTACCGGAAGACCTCGCAAACATCAGCTTTATCCAATGCTTAAGGCACTTCTTATCCAGCGTATTTTCTCAATCCCGACGGACACACTCCTGATCGTATTTTTGAAATTTTCCCAGGAACTGCGTGATTTCTGCGGTTTTGATGTTGTTCCGGATGGTTCCAAATTTACACGTTTCAAACAGGATTTTTTATCGGACTTACAATCTATGTTCGATCATCTTGTTGATCTGACCGAACCGATCTGCCAAAGTCTTGATCCTGCCCTTGCTTCCATGACAATCTTTGATACCTCTGGCATTGAAGCATGGGTTACAGAAAATAACCCAAAATATGCCAACCGTATTATCAAGCAGCTAAAGGCTTTCAAAAAGTCCCATAACCTTGATGATTCCTATGATCCTTATAAAGCTGCTTATGGCTCTATGCCAACTCATGCGGCTTCCAATCAGGCAATCCAGCAGATGTACATCAATGGACATTTCTGTTACGCCTATAAATTTGGTATTATTACGAACGGGCTTGGTATTGTTCGTGACATCACTTTCTACAACAAGGACTTTCTAAAAAAACATCCTGATATCGTTGTAGGGAAGAAATCAGATTCACCGGATGAGGATAAATCCCTTGCCGATTCGAAAGCACTTCTTCCAGTTTTAATTGACTTTTTCCAGAAACATCCTTTAATAAATTCAAAGACGTTTCTTGGAGATGCTGCGTTTGATGCCATTAACATTTACAAATCCCTCTTTGAAGAAATTGGCTTTCAAAAAGCTTTTATCCCTTTAAAAACAAAGCTTTCTGTGGAAGGAACCGACTATACTGTCAATGAAAACGGTATTCCCTGCTGTCCTCACGATCCATCACTTCCGATGCGGCGTGAAGGAAGCAGATCCCATTTGCGGAGCAAACTTCCTACCATGAAGTTTGTATGTCCAAAAATGAAATGGGAATACAATCCTGCCGACAAGTCAAAACATCGCGTATGTCATTGTGACAATCCATGTACATCTTCTTCCTGCGGACGAATGATCTACATTTATCCTGAAAAGAACCTTCGTGCCTATCCTGGTGTAGAACGCGGCTCACAGGAATGGGAGGATACTTACAAGATCCGTGTAAATGTTGAAAAGTCAATCAACCATTTCAAAGATAGTTTCTGCATTGCAGATCGTAAAACACAGAATGAGAAAACACTTCATGCTGATTTACTGCTTGCAGGAATTACCCAGCTTGTTACTGTGCTTGTCGCTGATAAGATTCATCAATACCAATACATCCGGAGTTTGAAGCCTTTGATTGCCTGATTATTAATATGCATACAATCTTTTCTTCGCAGTTTATCTGGGAAGTCTTTTAGTCATGTTCAAATTTAGAAGTACCTATTTTTCATCTTAAGAATCCTGCGTTGCAAGATTCTTACCGCTTTTTAGTTAGGATTGCGAACTTGTTTCGCAATTACCTATTTTTATGATACAACTTCAACCTGACATCTACATTCTCCTGTCCTTACTTTTACCTTACTTTTTAAGAAGCGAGGCTGCAAAGTGGACAGCATATGATATAATAAAAATAAAGAAAATCAGATTGGAGAGGATGCTATGGATAATTCCTTTTTGCATAGTAAAAGGCTCTTGTTGGTAGATGACGAGCAGGAGTTATTGAAGATGGTATCAGATATATTGAAAGATGCGGGATTTGAAACTGTCCTTACCGCTACGTCGGTCAAAGAAGCTATTTTGACCGCAAAAGAGGAAACTCCCGATTTAATTGTTTTGGATGTCATGCTGCCGGATGGGGATGGCTTTTCTCTGATGCAGCAGCTCCGCACTTTTACCAATGTGCCGATTATTTTTCTGACAGCAAAAGACGAAGCATCAGACAAACTATCGGGCTTGGGGCTTGGGGCAGACGACTACATTTCAAAGCCCTTTATGCCACAGGAATTATTACTGCGTATCTATGCGGTGCTGCGCCGAACTTATAAAGAGGATTCTCCGCTGCTTGTTTTAGATGGGTGTACGATTGATTTCAGTAGAGCCGAAGTCCATAAGGGTAGTGAGATTATTTCTCTAACTGCCAAAGAACACACCTTGCTGGAAACCCTTGCCCGCAATGCGGGAAAAATTGTTACCGTAGATACTCTTTGTGAAGCATTATGGGGTGATAACCCTTTTGGCTATGAAAACAGCCTAAACGCTCATGTCCGGCGTGTCCGGGAAAAAATTGAAACCGATCCATCAAAACCTGTGTCCCTGATAACCATTAAAGGATTGGGCTATAAGCTGATAGCAAGGAAGTGATGCCATGAGATCATTTGCAAGTTATATATCGAAACATCTTGCGTCTTTTGCTGCCTTTATCCTGATATTGCTGTTTCTTAACGCAGTAGTATTTAGTCTAACTTTTCAAAAGATTGTGACTGAGGATTATGGAAATTCTTCCCCGCAATCTATGTTGGAAATGACTGCTGCCGCCGCTACACCGGAGCGATTATTAGACAATGCGGTACAAAAGCTCCGGCAGAATCATATTTGGGCAATTTATCTCAACGCTGATGGACAATGTTATTGGTCGGTTGATTTGCCCGATGAAGTGCCGGAAAGTTACACTATTCAAGATGTCGCATTGTTTTCAAAAGGATATATTGAAGATTATCCGGTTTTTGTCTGGAACACCGATGATGGACTGTTGGTATTGGGTTATCCAAAAGACAGCTATACAAAACTCACCAGCAATTACTATTCCATTTCAGCACTTCGACGGCTCCCCGTCTTTGTGCTTGGAATGTTGGGATTGGATGTACTGTGCCTCTTTTGTGCCTATTATTTCTCCAAACGCAAAATCATCCGTAATACCGAACCGATTGTGTCTGCTGTGGAAACTTTAGCAGACGGAAAGCCGGTTTCACTTCATATCAGCGGCGAACTATCGGAAATTGCCAATAGCGTGAACAAGGCTTCTTCTATTTTGAACAGACAAAATGAGGCGCGGGCGAACTGGATCAGCGGTGTTTCCCATGACATCCGCACGCCGCTCTCCATGATTATGGGGTATGCGGGCCGCATTGCGGAAAATGAATCTGCCAGCCAGACCATCCAAGAACAGGCTGAAATAGTACGGAAGCAAAGCGTAAAAATTAAAGAACTGGTGCAGGATTTGAATTTAGTCTCACAGTTGGAATATGAAATGCAGCCACTTCACAAAGAGATGGTTCGCTTATCCAAATTGCTGCGATCCTATGTAGCAGACCTATTGAACATGGGAATTTCCGATAGCTATAATATTGGAATTGAAATTGCTACTGATGCTGAAAACACTATGTTAGAATGTGATGCCAGATTGATTTCACGAGCCGTGAATAATCTTGTTCAAAATAGTATGAAGCACAACCCGCTGGGATGTAGGATTCTGTTATCTTTAAGACGGATGGAAAATACCATTCAGCTTATTGTGCAAGACGATGGTATAGGACTCTCTGAAGAAAAACTACAAGAACTAAAAGAAAAACCTCATTATTTAGAAAGCACAGATGAGCGCTTAGATCTTCGACATGGGCTGGGTCTTGTTTTGGTTCGACAAATTGTAGCGGCACATGAAGGGACTATGACCATTGACAGTAAGATTAACTGTGGATGTAAAATCATCTTGACTTTTGACTCTATAGATACAATCCCAAAAGCCCACTTGAGTTAAGTCAAAAGCATTTTGGATATTTATCACTAGCACAAAAGAAGCCGGAAATCTGAAAAGGTCTCCTGCTTCTTTTGCATCCAAAGACAACTCTGCGAAATACTCCTCTAAAGCTACTGCAATAGATGGGGCGCAAGGTCCTGTACCAGAAGCACTTTGAGACCTTGCGCCCTTTGTTATTCTATCCTAAAAATACTTTGCCAGCTGCTTCAGACCACGCCGGATACTGTCACGAACACGGCTTGGATCTACATCCTCCGCTGCGGCAATCTCGCTTACACGCATCCCCAGGTAATACCGGGCATAGATCCGCTTAGCCTGCTTCTCCGGCAGAGCCATCACTGCGGTATAGAGCTGCTCCCGCAGCTGCTTTTCCTCCAAAAGCATTTCCGGTGTCTGGGGCTTCATCAGGATCGCATTTTCAATGCCATTGTCACAGTCCAGGGAGTAATGCGCCTTATAGCGATACATCCTCCGGTCATAGGCAGCCTCTGCGCGCTCAGCGGCTCGGATCGTCTCCAGCACATCTTCCGTTACTTCTACAAAGTGATCATTTTTGTAAACATCGGGATATAAGTCCCTAAGATTGACTTTCTTCATTATGTACCTCCATTTCGATTCACAGGCGATTGACGAGTGAACCGAAAGGAGGCGGAGATCGGCAACGACATACTTCGGGAGCTTTCCCGAAAAATCGACAACAAAAAGAAACGGCGGCTCTGATTTTCTCAAAGCCGCCGCTTCATAGGCGCGTGGAAATGTGTCTGCTGTACGACGGCTTTTTTTCTTTGCCGTCGTCCGGCAGTTTAATTAACTCTTAATATCAATTTATAATTGGCATCACTATAAGAACTTTCATTTCGTTGAGCATTTATGTCAAATCCTTAGTTTCTACATTGTAAATCGAGAGAAATGCAAAAATTAAGGAAAGTACCATAAGTACAACAGGAAGAATGGCATTATCCGCCAAAGAAAAATCGCCCACATTAGCCTGTGTCAAAAAGATCAGCAGAAAAGATGATACGATGGTAGCTTTTGAGGACTTCATAGCCATACCAATAAACAAGGCGATAAAACTCATGGTTACAATGACAACGGACTTTAAGAGTAACTGAATATAGAACCCCATACTTGCCATGTTGTAGTCCAGTGGGAATGAGGAAACCATGAATTGTGAACCAAGTAAAATGCAGCCGTAAATCAATAGTTTTGTCAGCACCAGAGCCACGAAATTGAAAATCCATACAGCTAACATTTGAGAAATGAGAATTTTCTGTCGCTTAATTGGATACGAAAACATTAAGCTCATGGTTTTGTTTTTATAGGCGCTCACAATGTATGTGGACAACATGACACTGGTAAACACCAGAAAAGCCATGCTTGTAAACAGCTCGATAGAGGAAGAAATCGCACTGTTACCCGGCGCCGCATCAGGAACACCCGTATCAGGATCATTGGCAATTCCCAAATAGCAAAGGGCAAATATGAACAGGCAGATCAGAGCCGACACGATAACCACATTGCGAATGTACTTGCCTACATTATTCTTTTTCCATTCCAGCCTAATGAGTTTAAGCATGATATTTCACCTCCCCGGTCAGCTTCAAGAAGTAGTCCTCCAGCGTTTCAGATTTCTTTCCAATGCTCACAACTTCGACATCATTCAGAGCCAGTATTTTCGTCAACTGCTGGGTAGACGCTGCATGGTCATATATGCGAATTTTACCGCTGTCAAGAATCTTAAAATTTTGCAGACCCAACTTTTCAGTCAAGACATAGGCAGCCCGCTTTTCATCCGTTACAGAAAGCTCCACATAATTGAGGTTCATTTCCTCAATATCTTGCATACGAATTTCTTTCATCATTTTTCCGCGATGGATAATACCAATTGTATCCGCAATACTCTCCACTTCAGATAAAATGTGACTTGAAATCATAACGGTAATGCCGTACTCCGAACAAAGTGTTTTTAATAAATCACGGATCTGTTTCATCCCTGCTGGATCAAGGCCGTTTGTGGGTTCGTCGAGAATAAGCAGTTCTGGCTTGCACATAATGGCTCTTGCAATTCCGAGGCGTTCTTTCATGCCGAGGGAATAACTCTTGACCGGCTGATCGGCGGCTGCGGTCAAGTCCAACATTTGCAGCGCACTCTCAACACTGTCAACATTGTAATAGCCCATATACTCACAATGAAGCTGTAAATTCTCACGCCCGGTCATGTGGTCATAAAAGGTTGGGAACTCGATGATACTTCCCATTCTTTTTAAGACTTCATAGGATTTTGGCGTCAATACCTCTCCAAACACCTCAATCGTACCACTGGTAGGTTTCCAAAGGTTAGTAATCATCTTCATCACCGTGGTTTTACCAGCTCCGTTAGGACCGAGAAAACCATAAATTTCCCCTTTGGGGATATGAATATTAACATCAGTGACAAGTGTCTTACTACCGATCTTTTTAGTAAGCCCGTTTGTTTGTAAAATAAATGGCATTGTTTTGCCCTCCTTTCTACTGACATTATAGAAAGTTCGATTTTCAAAACTCTTGAATAATTCTTACAAATTTCTTTCTTGAAAAAATGACCTATGTTTTAATAGGCCATTTTCTTGAGCGTAATAGTGAAAACCGTTTTCTGGTGCGGATGACTTTCTAAAGTAATATCACCACCCAACTGCAATGCAAGGTTTTTTGCAATCGTCAGACCAAGACCATTTCCTTGCATGGCGCTATTTCGAGAATCTTCCATTGTAAACAGTCGATCAAAAACAGACGCAGCAAATTCTTTTTCAATTCCACGGCCCCTGTCCACAATGTCTATATAGATATGTGCCTGATCTGCCCGCAGAAACATACCTAAATATTTTCCATCGCCGCCATAGCGAATTGCATTGGAAATTAAATTGAACATTATTCTTTGTAACGCATCTTTATTGGCATTTGCATACAACGCTTGATCGGGTATGTCGAGTTCAACTTGAAAGTCTTTTTGTGAAAGGAGTTCATAGAAATCCAAAATATTTTCCCGGCAGGCTTCGTTCGCATTCAAACGCTCCAATGGCATATCTATATCGCCAGCCTCTAATTTAGCAAGCGTAAAGAACTGTGTAATCAATCCCATTACCCGACGAGCAGTGCTTTCTATCTTTTGCAACATTTCATTACTTTGGGTTCCGTTTAGACGCATAATCTCCAAATAGCCAAGAATCACTGTCATGGGTGTTTTAACGTCGTGGGAAATGTTAGATAACATCTTTTTGGATGCCATTTCAGTCCGCCGATACTCCACTTTTACTTTCTGCCGATCTTCTAACATTCGATTGATTTGTGTCGCAAGCTCTATCAGTGCCCTATTATCAGTAAAGACGGTCACCTTTTCGTCGCTACCGGTGTCAAGAAGTTCCTTCAATTTGCTGCTGATCTCATGTATTTTTGCTTTTGTTCCGTTATGGAATACAAACTGCTGATACACAATGATACAGACTAAAATCACAATACAGATGGTCAATAAAAAGATAATTGTCGCATTGCTCATTTCTGTTCTCCCAGCTTATAGCCAATCCCCCATACGGTTATAACAACTTGCGGCTTTCGTGGATCATCCTCAATTTTCGTTCGTAAACGGCTAATGTGGACATTGACGGCATTTTCATCCCCCATATAGGCGTCGTTCCAGATCAAAGAATAGATTTGAGCCTTTGTATAGACCCTTCTGGGATTTTCCATCAGCAGCCGTAAAATATTAAACTCTTTTGCGGTTAGTTCGACAATCTGGCCTAATTTTGTGACGGTGTGATTTTCCAGGTTCATAACCAATGTTCCACACACAAGTTTTGTTTGCTCTAGCTGTACGGCAGCATATTCGGTATTTCTCCGTATGTTTGCTTTAATACGCGCCATAACCTCCGTTATGGAAAACGGTTTTGTAATATAATCATCCGCGCCAAGGCCCAATCCTAAAGTTTTGTCGGAATCCGAATCCTTTGCAGAAATGATGATAATTGGCACCGTACTTTTTTGACGAATATACTTCATTACATTCATACCTGTAATTTGGGGAATCATCAAATCCAATAAGACGATACTATAAGAACCAATATCGAAAGCCTCACATGCCTTTTGGCCATCAGCAGCACAGACAACTTCAAAATTTTCTGCTATAAGATAGCTACATAACATTTCACTTATTTCTATATCATCTTCGATTAAGAGAATTTTCATTATTCTTTTTTCCTTCCTTTCTACGCCTATCAACCGGCTTCTCCGCAGTTTTAGGGTGTGTCGACTTCCTGCCATTCATTTGGATTCCTGACGCATTTCTTTGTTTTGGTTTCCATACCTCTTACGAGGAAATGACAGGACCTCAGCTGTTCCGATAACATACTTATCATCAACCTCGCCAAGCTCTCAGACTGGGGGATGCCGCCATAACCTCACCGTAGCGGTTACAGCAGTGTTGTCTACTGTGCAATACAACACATCGACCATTTCCAACCTCATACTAATTTCCCAGCTCAATCGCTTCACTTTCGTTTCGGCTCTGTTGCTCCCTGTCCTACGCTTAAACCTGGTGTTACCACTTCAGTTCCAAGGACTCGGTACAGGCGGTTGGTTAGACCTTACCTGATAGGCTTTTCCTACTGTATTGTTATCAGCTTACCAAAGTTTGCAGAATTTCTTCCGCTCGCTAGGGGAAATCAGCTATGCTGATTTCACAGCTCGCACATATAAAACAGTATAACACAAAATAAAAGTGACATGGTGAACTGATTGAAATGCTTCTGATTTTTGCAACAAATGATTGATTTAACGATAAGGAGATTTGATATGATGAGAACAATATTTGCAGAATACAATCCCAAGCACAACAGTATTGATGTTTACACCTCTGTTGGCTATATGCTCCGCATTGACTGTTGGGAAGCTGAAAAGGACTTAAAAACCACACCAGGATCAGACTGTGCATTAAACGCACTCACCATTGATGAACCTCTTGAATATGCAAGATTATATCTTGATGGAAACTTGCTTGATGTATCGGTTAGTCAAAGTGTCTATATCAGAACCTTTTATCGTTCCTTGATATAGACACTTTTTTTAATAGTCATTCAATTAAATTATATATGTCTTTTTGACTATCTTTTTATATCTTCTTAAATGTCCGCAAAGCCTTATTTTATCGGCTCTACGGGCATTTTGCTTTTGTGGTAAACCTCACATATCTAGGTCTATCTTCTTATATTTTCGCTATCAAGCGTGGTTAAAATCGTGGTAAATACTTCTTATGCGATTAGACGCTGAACCTCTGATTTTGCAGTATCTATGGACGCATGAGCATACCAGTTCATTGTAATACTGATATTTGAATGCCCCATGATATACTGTAAATCTTTCGGGTTCATATTCTTGCTTGCCAGCCTTGTACAGAACGTATGGCGTAGTGTATGCGGTGTGATATGTGGCAATGGGTTGTCCTTATGGTTCTTATTGTATTTTTTTACCATACGGACAAAAAGCATAGTGTAATCAATGGCAACTTTGGGCTTGCCTTTGTGATTGACAAATAAGAAGTTGCCCCGTCCGTCTATCACAAATGGTTCTGCCTTTGGGCGTTTCTTCATAACCCGTTGAAATGCCTGTATCGTTTCTCTGCTTAATGGTACTTGCCTTGTTCCGCTTTTTGTCTTAGGCGTTTCAATGTAATAGCCCTGTTCCTTGCTTTTTAATAACTGGTGGTCGATAATCACAACTTCATTTTGGAAATCAATATCGGCTACTGTCAGTCCGCACAGTTCCGAGATACGAAGTCCTGTCTTTAACAGTATCAGCACATCATCATAATACTTGTGATACACATTGTCCGTCTTGATGAATGAGAGTAGGGCTTGTTCCTGTTCCTCTGTCAATGCGACTTTCTCTTTGGTATCATTTTCTAGGACTTCACTCAACTTGAAATCAAAAGGGTTTTTCCTTACGCAGTCGTCTTGTATGGCGATATAGAACGACGCTTTTAACGAGCGTTTATGGTTGTTAATGGTGTTATAGGAAAAGCCTTTATCTTTCATGCGTAATGCCCATTCTTTAGCGTCAGAGGGTTTTATCGTATCAATGCTCCTAGCACCTAACTTGTCCTCTTTCAATAACCGCATGAGCTGTTCCCGTTGTTTCTGTGTGCTTTTCTTCACGTTTGCCCTCTGTACGTTCTGTTTGGCATAAAGTTGGCAAAGCGTCATTTTCTTGCCTGTGCTGTCGATACCGTCCTCAATATCCCGTCTTATCTGCTGTTCCAGTTCACGAAGTGAGGATTTTTCCCGTTTTCCCTTTGGTGTCGGGTCTGTGGGTGTCAATCTCCAAGCATACACATATTTTGTGTTTCCAAATGCGTCTACATATTTATATAAGTATTTTCCGTCTGTTCGTTGGCTCTCTCCAGTATGCAGGATACGACCTTTGCTATCCCGTCTTTTTTCTTTCATGGTGTCTGCTCCTTTCCTTGTTGGAAAGAGCCTTGATATGACTTGTGTTCATCATAACACATACAAGGCTCATTTGCATTAGATTGCGTCCAATTTATCAATAACCTGTTCAAACTGTCGGCGTTTAATCTGTATGCGGTTGCCATTCATAATGAGCCAGCCAGCGTCCTTGTTTTCCTCTGCCAAGCGTCTTAACTTGTTTTCTCCGATACGGAAATACTTTGACGCTTCTTCAATGGTAAGGGTGTATTTTTCCCATACAGGAATATCGTTGTTATTCATCAGATGCCCCCTTTCCCATGTTTCGTGTCATACTGGATATAGGGGATAAGGTCGGTGCGGTCTATCCTCTGTAAGTGGGCGGTTAATTTACTGGAAAGGGAAGTGCTGTATCTTGCCTTATCGAGCATAGTTCCCACTTTTTCCAGTCCGCCTAATGCGTCATGTTCTTCTAAGAAGTAAAAACTTTTGACAGCGGAAATCACGCCACCCTCTGTAAGCCATTGCTGTGTTTCCTCAAGGGAATTATGTAGTTTCGGCACTTGCAGTTTCAAGACTTCCACAGCCCCTAAAAAGCGTTCCCAAAACCGACACGTTTTCCATCTGCTCTTATTGCTTTCATTTCTGTTTGGCACGACAAAGCGTAGGTTGTTTGCCAATAGCCCGAAAGCCAGTTCCCCAAGTTCAAGTGGTCTGTCTTTGAATGTCATGGCAAAAACATGAGCCTTATCATCACGCAGTTGCATTTCTGTCCGTTTCCAACTGCCGACTTCATCAAGCGTCTTATCATGTTTTGAACAGACTTCCTTATCCTTATCATAAAAGCGGTAGGACAATCCCGATTTTCCAGCACCGATATAAACGGTTTTTGCGGTATCGAAATCGTCAAACTTGCTTTCGTCGAAGTGGTAGCCCTCACTATTCGAGATAAATTCCTCTTTTTCGCATTTTTTCTTTATCTGCTCTATGGTAAAGAATGGCTTTTCGTTCTTATCATCAATGGCAATATCAAGTCTTGTGAAATGGAAGTTATCCCGTCCGTATCTTCGCTCACAACGTCGGAACATATCTCCAAAGGTATAATTCCTACTGTCGAGAATACGGAAAATATCATCACAACCTCTGCCAGTCATAACAAGATAACAGCCTAGCCCCTGTGGGTTGTCCTCTGTCTTTCTTGCGTCCCCCGATACATAAATATCTCCAATCTGCCAGCGTGCTTGATAAGTCTTGAATTTTATCGTTGCTGGATACACATTGAAAATATCAGTCGGTAAATCTAAAATGTGCATGATTACATCTTCAGCGGTTGCGGTATCAAATACAATGCTGATGTAATCAATCTTAACGGATAAATTTTTGTGTGTAGTTATAGTGCATTGCTCCTTTCGTATGCCCCGTTTTTTGCGGGGTAAAAATTGTGTTTTTTCCTTTATTTATCACAGTTTCTAGGTACTATGACATGTATACGCAGGGCGGTGTTACATATACGCCCTTTACGAACGCCTAAAGGCGTTCCCTTTCTTCCTGTGTCTGCCCCGTTCTTAACGCTCACGAGCCTTGTAAGGCTCGTGGCTAAACGGAACAGCCCCAGTCAGAAACCTTATTTTCGGTCTGATAGTCCATGCTTATTCATGCTATCAAAGTGAAAATATATATTTTATATGCTTACTCAAGCGTGTGATTGACCCTAGCGTGCTTAATCACTCTGTCTAATACGATAATAACTCCATTAGAATTACTTGTCAAGAAGTTTTTGTTGACTTTTAGATATAGATTAAGTATGATATGCTTATAAATACCAAGAAAAGCAACGAAAGGAGCGGTTATACTAAGTTATGGAGCATTATGAAAAGAAAATCAGTTTCTTAGGAGAAAACATACAGACCATAAGAAAACACAGAGGAATGAAACAACAGGAACTTGCGGACAAAATCGGTATCAATATGCAGAGCCTTTCCAAGATTGAACGTGGCGTGAATTATCCTACCTTTGATACGTTAGAGAAGATAATGGACGTGCTGGGTGTAACGCCCAATGAATTATTGTCGGGAGAATGGAAGTATATTGACCACACCGAGCCCTATATCATGGATATTATCAAACGGGAACAAGACTTCAATGTTTCCTTAGATTACCTGTCTGAAAATGAATTTTTCGATGATGAAAAAGAATGCACATTTTACAAGGCATATAAACTCATACAGTATATCCATAACTACATTACCAATGAGGTTACGGAGTTGGAAGAACTTATGGAAATCAAGCAGTTGATACAGCGTCAAAAACTGGAACGCATGATAAAAGTGCATAAGGAAATGCGAGGGTTAGACCGATACAGAGAACAGCCCAAAGAGTATAAATACCATGACCCTTATGATGATTGGATATTTCGTCAGCTTGCGGATATAGACAACAGAAACAACATTCCCGACACTTCTCCACAAGTAGACTTCAATGAAGCAGACTATGAAGATTATCTAAAGGCGAAATGGAACAGAGGTCTTTAATTTCCTCTTGCATGGAAGATACAGCAAACAAAAAGCCCAGTAAAGAGTGCAAAGCACCACCAATGGTGGCAAGGCTCTTGACAGGGCTTTTTCTTTTCTGTTGTGGGGTAATCAAGAGGAAGAAAGAAAAAGTGTGCATTTTTGTTCCATAAATGCTAAGGGTATGCTGATTTTTATTGTGGCGGATATATGGAACTGTTATAATATGGATATGAAGAAAGCGACAAATTTGAAAGTGTTAATAATTTTCAAACAGCCTCATTGCATGGAAATAAGAAACAGACTATCCTTAAAGTAGGAGGTGGCACAAATGGCAAATGAAGATAAAAAAGATTTTAATGCTATGTTGCATGATAGTAAGGATATGCCAAAATTTCAAATTATCATAGACCAGAAAAGTATTGAGAAATATGGTGGAAACAAAATGTATTTTGCTCCCCCGATTGACTATGACAAAGTAATGAAAAAAGTTCCGTATGGTAAAGTGATTACGGTTGGAAAAATACGAGAACACTTTGCAAAATTGAGTGGTGCAGATTTTACAGAGCCGATTACAGCGGGTATATTTGTTTCTATTGTAGCGTGGGCGAGTTATCAGCGTTCCGAAGATGAAACACCCTATTGGAGAACATTAAAAGCAAACGGAGAATTAAATGCTAAATATCCAAATGGTATTGAAGCACAGAAAGAAAAATTAGAAGCAGAGGGACATACCATTATTCAAAAGGGGCGTAAAAATATACGATACTATGTAAAGGACTATGAAAATTCTCTTTTTGATTTGAAATAGGCAAATTCTATTTCACAATTTCATATCTCTATACACAAAGCAGTTAGTCTTAGGATTGACTGCTTTTTTCATACCTAAATTTCAGATTGGAGTGATGAAATGGTGTTTGTTAGAGCTGTTCACTAAGATTATCGGTGCATAAAATTTTATTGTGGTGCAGATATGAAAATGATATAATGTGGATATGAAGAAACGGACAAACTAGAATTTGTCGAGCTGGTTAGTTCGAGATAATTTTGAGTTTGTTAAGATGTGGTGCACTTGATGGAATCACAGGTACGACATCATATTATGGAGGATGAAATAGATGATAGGTTTGATTGTTGCGAGGTCAAAGAATAATGTTATAGGCAAGAATGGTAATATACCATGGAAAATAAAGGGAGAACAAAAGCAATTTAGAGAGTTAACAACGGGTAATGTGGTTATTATGGGGCGAAAGTCTTATGAAGAAATCGGTCATCCGTTGCCTAATAGAATGAATATTGTTGTTTCCACCACAACAGAGTATCAAGGAGATAATTTAGTTTCAGTTAAATCATTAGAAGATGCATTATTATTGGCTAAAGGACGAGATGTATACATATCTGGTGGATATGGACTATTTAAGGAAGCTTTGCAAATAGTAGATAAAATGTATATCACAGAAGTAGATTTAAATATTGAAGATGGAGATACATTCTTTCCAGAATTTGATATCAATGATTTTGAAGTTTTGATAGGGGAAACACTTGGTGAGGAAGTGAAATATACGAGAACATTTTATGTAAGGAAAAATGAATTGAGTAGATTTTGGATTTAGGGTGTTTTCATAAATATATTGCTTTTTATGCATATATAAATTGTTGTAAGACAAATCCCAGTTTGACAATTTCATATCCATACACACAAAGCAGTTAGTCTTAGGATTGACTGCTTTTTAAAAAGACACCATTTAGGTGTAATGATGTCTTTTGGGTGTTATTTTATAGGTCATATCAAGGCTCATTCAATCGTGGTAAATTCGTGGTAAAATGAGTTTTTTCTATACTTCAAAATACTTGAAAGTATAGTGTTTATGCGGATAATCGAAAATTAGATATAAAATTTAAGAGAAACTAATTAATATTTTCGCCGTTTGTTGAAATAACTTCTTTATACCACTCGAAAGAATCTTTCTTTCTTCTGGACAAGTCTCCTGTTCCATCGTTATGTTTATCCACATAGATGAATCCATATCGCTTATCCATCTCACCGCTTCCTGCACTGACAAGGTCGATGCATCCCCATGGTGTATAACCTATCAAATCTACACCATCTTCCTCTACTGCCTTTTTCATTTCTGAAATGTGGTGCTGCAGATATTCCATACGGTATGAATCGTGAATACTTCCATCCGCTTCTAACGTATCATATGCTCCAAATCCATTTTCTACAATAAATAGTGGTACTTTGTATCGATCTGTAAACCAATTCAATGAATAGCGCAGTCCGATCGGATCAATCTGCCATCCCCATTCACTTGTCTTTACATACTGGTTCTTTATACGATCCTTTTCTCCACGGTAATCATATTCCGGATTGTCTGGTTCTGCTTTTGTACAGAAAGACATATAATAACTGAAACCGATATAATCGACACAGCCCTGTTTTAACACTGCAAGATCTTCTTCTGTTACGTCAATCTTAAGGTCTTTTCTTTCCCAGTATTTCAAAATATTTACAGGGTATTCTCCTTTTACATGCACATCTGTATAATAATATCTTTTCTGCATGGCTTTTTCAGCCTGCAGTATATCTTCCGGACGGCAGGTGGCCGGATAGATCGGGCACATTGCGATCATGCAGCCAATCTGAAATTCCGGATTGATCTCATGTCCTGCTTTTATCGCTTCGGCACTGGCAACCAGTTCATAGTGTGATGCCTGATACATCAATTCTTCCGCATTTTCTTCTGGTTTAACTACAATCCCGGAATTAGCATAAAGCATAAATCCATCACCGATATCTGCCTGGTTATTAATCTCATTAAATGTCATCCAGTATTTTACTTTGTCTTTGTATCGTTCAAAGCAAGTTACTGCAAATTTCACGAAGAAATCAATCAGTTTTCTGTTTCTCCATCCACCGTACTCTTGTACAAGATACAGAGGCATCTCAAAATGACTCAGTGTAATTACTGGTTCGATCCCATATTTCAGACATTCATCAAACATGTCATCATAGAATTTTAATCCGGCTTCATTCGGCTGTTCTTCATCACCATTTGGGAAGATACGTGTCCATGCAATACTTGTACGGAAACACTTGAATCCCATTTCCGCAAATAAGCGGATATCTTCTTTATAGTAATCATAAAAATCGATTGCTTCATGATTCGGATAATTCTCGCCTTTTAGTATTTCACCTGTTATTCTTCTTCTTGTATTTACATCTCCGCTGGTTACAACGTCCATAATGCTCAAGCCTTTTCCATCTCGATCATAGGCACCTTCTAGCTGATGGGCAGCAACTGCGCCGCCCCAGAGAAAATCTTTTCGAAATCCCATTGTTATTTCCTTCCTGTTATCTTAATTGCTTTGTATAATAGTGTTGGGAGCTTTTGCCCCCAACTTTTCTGTTTCTATATTCAATTACATCTTGATGATTATTTCTCATCAATTCTCTTATACAGTGCAATGAATTCATCTGCAAGAATGCGGAATCCTTCTGCACTCATAAGCTGATCTTCTGCATGCATCAGAAGCATGTATCCATTGGAAATTTCACCATTTGCATCCATTGTCAGAAGGTCTGCATGAGCGTTGTGTCCAAGTGAAAAGGCTTCATCTCCTTGTTTGATCAGCTCTGCTGCCTCATCATATTTTCCTTCTTTCGCACACTGGATCGCATTGATAAAATGTGTTCTTGCTGTACCTACATATGTAATAATCTGAAAACATGCCAATTCAAATTTTTCGTCCATTTTTGTCTCCTGTCCTGCTTTTATTATTTTTAAATTCTGATCTTACCAGTCTTCATCCTCATCTTCTACCGGCTGATTCTTCTCCTGAACCAGATTCATCTTGTCAATCTTCTTAATGAATGGCAGATAAACAAAGAATGAAACACAAAGGATCACTAACTGAAGCAAAGCACTTTTCCATCCTCCTAAAAGGAATCCTGAGATAATCGGTGGACAAGTCCATGGGATCTGTGTTGCTCCATATAATGGGCAGATTCCTGTATACAGTGCAAAATACTGGATTAAACATGCGATCACAGGCATTCCAATAAACGGAACTGCAAGCATTGGATTCATAACGATCGGAACACCAAACAGGACTGGCTCATTGATTCCAAATAATGCCGGAATAATTCCCACTTTACCAAGTGCCTTCAACTGTTTTGATTTTGCAAAGAAGAACATATACATTATAAGTCCAATTGTGATACCTGCACCTGTTATATTGATAAACTGATCATAAAACTGCTGTGTTACAATATGGCCTCCGTTTGCTATTGTAAGTTCTACACCACTGTCAATAATAGCCTGATTTGCAAGGCTGTTTGCCTGTAATAGTCCTGTCATGATTCCACCAACTACTGTTGAACCATGAACTCCGAAGAACCACAGGAATGGTCCTGTAAAGCACATCAGAACTGCTCCACCAAGGGAGTCTGTCATTTTCTGAAGTGGTGTCTGAACGGCTTTATAAATAATTTCCATTCCTGTTGTGTTGAATCCAATAGAACAGATACCATGAATTACTGCAACCCCTGTCAGGATTACAAATGCTGGGATTAATGCTGAGAATGCATTTGTTACACCTTCCGGAACTCCGGCCGGCATCTTAATACGTATATTTTTCTTCAAGAACCAGCAGTAAACAAGTGGTACGATTAATCCAACAATGATTGCTCCGATCATTCCCTGTCCTGCTGTCCATGTCTTATTAATGATTCCAGTAACAACTTCTCCACTTTCTGTTGTTATGGATGAAGGCATCAGGATCAAGAATGATGCCAGTGAAATAATCGCACAGTTGAGTGGTTCCTGATTTTCCAGTTTCGCATAGCTATAGCTGATACCGATAACTGCGATCATCGCACTGATGGAGAATGTTGCACCACATGCCTGATCTAATACTGCTTTAATTCCTGTAGACTCTAATACATCGACAACTGCCTTTATCGGAAAGTTTGACAGGATCAAAAAGATTGATCCGATGATCAGCGGAGACATGGAAGTTACCATACCATTTTTTATTGACTGTATTCCCTTTGTATTAATAAACTTAAGGATTACAGGGATTACTTTTTCGTTAAATTTTTCTTTCATTTGCTACTACCCTTTGCTCTGTTTTATTTTTCTTTAAATTGTGTATCTTTATTTTCTCTTATTTATTTTTTGCAAGCTTATATGCAAATTTCAAAACATTCATTCCATTGCACATTCCATAATCCTGCATTGGAATCACATCTACCGGAACCCCTTTTGGATTACAGATTTCTTTTGCTCTGCCAAGCTGATATCCTACCTGTGGTCCGAGCAGTGCTACATCCACACCTTCAATCATGCGTTCCATATCTGTAAATGGATATGCTGCGATATCCGCATCTTTTCCTTTTTCCTTTGCTGCCTCTTCCATCTTCTTTACGAGAAGACTGGTTGACATTCCTGCTGCACAAAATAATCGAATTACCATGATTGTTTCCTCCCTATTTCTCATTTGCTTTGATGGTGCTAGTATAACAAGCATTTTCCGTTTTGTCAGTACTTTTTCCTGTTTCTGGTTTCTGTTACATATAGACAGAATTTGTTACATAAAAAAAACAGGACATTCTACTTTATTGTGTAAAATGCACTGTTTTTCTTTTCTTTTTTGTGTATTATGATGCTTTTTCGTATATTCTGTTTTTTTTGTTACTAATCTGGTTACTATTCGTACCATTACACCCTATGACCTTAATGAAATAAATCTTCCATATCATTTTGAAACAGATCATCTGTATCGTTATTGACGCCCTTCAATTCTCTTCCGATTAATTCCAAAATAAAAACGACTGCCATCTGTGATGTCAAATCATAATTTTCGTCTTTCTTATACTCTGAAACATAATAATTTATATTGCAGTCACTCATCTTCGCTAAAGAACAGTTTGCCTTATTTGTAATAGATATCAGGCTGCTCCCTCTTCTTTTCAACTTTTCTGCCAACATCAGGGTCTGCTCCGTCTCTCCTGATACAGACAATGCGATTGTAGCTGTTCTCTCACCTTTTCCACGAAATACTGGCGTGAACGGATCATCAATAGCAAATGAAAACCAGCCTACATTATTAAAATATCTTGCTCCATACTTTCCTATAATAGAAGAATTTCCCACACCTACAAATATAATTGACGATGCCTTTATAAGCAACTTCACAGCTTCCTGGATATTCTCAGCAAATGCCTGTGTCTGCACCCTCTCAAAGAAATCTTTAACCGCAGTAAGATCCATATTGATTTTCTTCTGTTCCTTGCTGTTGACTTCCTGTTTTAATTTCAAACGGAATTCAGAATATCCCTCGCATCCTACCTTTTTACAAAAGCGAAGGATCGTTGTTGTCGAAACATGAACCTCCTCTGCCAGTTCACGTACTTTCATATATACTACTTTCTCTTCATTGCTGATGATGTAATTATACACATCCATCTCCAACTGATTAAAAGATTTTATCATCTCATGCGTAAACATATGAATTCAGTTCCCTTCTGTTTTTCTCTCTATTCCATAATCATATTATGTTCTTTAGAAGCAGTGTTTATCCCGCATTTTAATCGTGTTTTTCATTACTTCATCGTCTTCACCAGTGAATTGAGAAATGCCCACATCTCTGGATTAGCCAATACTTTTGCCAGAAGTTCCGAATCGACTTCATCAGCAACGATTATAAATAGTAGACCTACTGACTCCTAAGATTTCCTGTAACTCTTGAACTGTATAACATCTTTTTTCTGACATTTCTTTATTCTCTTTTTTGAAATATGAAAAAAACAATATCATATCTCGTTTCCGATGGTATTGCTGTACATTGCCTGTGCATTAACAATTTCTGATTTTGAAATTGTGTCTGTTGTAACAATGCTTATCTGGATCAGTATTCCAGCTCTTGCTATATATATACGACATGATTTCGGGCATGTCAAGAGCAGACGTCAAAAACGTCCTTCATTTCTATCTCCACAACTTTTTCATCATGGTCTCTCTGTTTCTCACTACCTATATTCATGTTTGACCTCCTTTTCCCTGGACTAAAAAAAAGCCCAGACTAGATTTTTTGTAAATCTAATCTGAGCGTTTTATATCTCTCAGGTCTGATTTCTCAGACAAGAAAACCAATTTTACAGATTTTTCCACCCAAAAATCACGACCACCGGCTTAGCCGGTGGTTTGCTTTGACCCTATAAGGGTCTATTACCGGCACTGGAGTCTAAAGACTCATCGAAATAGGTTCGCCAAGCGCAACATCATTTACCTACAAAGCCCTTTCGGGCTTATCTTTATTTGTTACGTTTTACTGGCTCACCCGTAAACGGGTCAATATACTCTTTCAGTGTCATTTGATCATATTCCAGATCATCCTGTAACTGATTTGCTATATATTCCTGCATTTTCTTTGCATTTTTCCCTACCGTATCTACATAATATCCGCGACACCAGAAATGTCTGTTTCCATATTTGTACTTCAGATTTGCATGTCTTTCGAATATCATTAATGTACTCTTTCCTTTTAAGTACCCTACAAAATACGATACACTTATGCTTGGCGGAATTTCTACTAACATGTGTACATGATCTGGACATATCTCTGCTTCAACAATTTTTACACCTTTTCTTTTGCATAACATACTCAAAATATCTGCTATATCCTGTTTAATTTTTCCATATGCTACTTTTCTTCTATATTTTGGTGCAAAAACAATATGATACTTACAATTCCACTTTGTATGTGATAAACTATTATTATCCATATGGATACCTCCTGTGTATATTAGTGCGGTTGGCGAACCTACATTAATTATACCACCGGAGGTTTTTTTCTGTAAGCTGAAGCAATGCTGACTCACCTGCATAGCAGGTGGTTTATTTGTTTTCCAAAGCTCCGTTTTTCGGATCAGCGAAAAACTCCACAATGGCAAACAGGGCTTTGCCCTAACAACGAAAAGAAACGGCGGCTCTGCAAATCAAAGCCGCCGCTTCATAGGCGCGTGGAAATGTGTCTGCTTTACGACGGCTTTTTTTCTTTTGCCGTCGTCCGGCAGAATGTTACTCCATATTCAATTCAATGCTTCCAGTGAAATTTTCACATTCAATGCCGATATAGTTTCCACCTTCAGGGAGTGTAATTGTATCACTATATGTTCCGGTTGTTTCAAGCAAAGTGACTGTTTCATCAGATCCAGAAATCCAAAATACTTTTGCAGTTCCCTCCGTAACCTCCAAAGTGCAATCAATAGACAACTCCTTACCAGCTTCTCGCTTTATAGAAGTTCCCCCAAACAAATACTCTGTATCTGAAAAATTCTCATAGTCGGCTGTATAGCATCCGGTATAATCATCAATCCCTTTTTCTTTCGTGCCTTGTAAGGACGAATTTCCGGTAAGCGCTATGGAACCAGCAGACTGCACAATATTATTATACTGATCGAGAACTTCATCTTTTGTACAACCGGAAAGTATAGAGACACCACACAGTATCAGGCATAGTGATAGAACTATTTTCTTCACAGGTATCACCTTCCTTTCCTGCGTACAGCACGCTTTCCTCTTCCCTTGGCCTTTGTCTGTTTACGGGCTTTCATTTCTTTTTTGTTGCTGGACATCACTAATAAAAGCACAGCCCAGAGAACCATGATGCCAACCCCAATGACCGCCAGCAAAGAGTTCGGGGCTGTGGTTGTTCCGGCATATTCACTCATGTCAAAGCCCACTAAAAGCAGTGCAGCAGAAAACGGATAGATGCTGGCAAGAATGCCGCCTTTGAAAAACATCATGCTGTATCCAAGGAAGAACGCCAGAATGGAACCTCCCAGATATGCCCCTCGGATCTGTCCAAAAATCAGGATTAGGGGCATACAGACCATATAGGTCGTCAGACCCGCTAACACGATCTGTGTACCGCCATGAAAAAATACTTCCGCTGTCAGTCCCGATAATCCAACCGCCAGTCCAGTGATTAGGGTAACGCCAACACTGTAAATTCCCAACAGAACCGTAAGAATACCAACCCAGAAGAGCTTGGCCCCTAACACGTCCGGCATAGAAACAGGAATTGTCATGATGTTTTTCAGCGTATCATGGGTGGATTCTCTGTCAATCAGCCAGCTGCCGATCATCACCAGTGAAATCGGGAAAAACATCTGGGTATTGCCCCATACAACATTCGCAAAAAGCATGGGAAAATCATAGTTTGGATTTCGATACTCCGGCTCAACAATCAACTGGCTTCCATATTGCACCAACGGACAGAGTGCAAGCGCCACCAACCCCACCCAAAGGATCTGACACCGGCGCAGTTTCAGTAATTCCGATTTTAATAAATTCCACATAATCACACCCCCTTAAATCTCACGACGCCGGTAAACCATCGCTATCAGCGCAAGAAATACAGCGGCTTCCGCAAATGCCACGCCGAACACCTGTATATCATTCAAAAAATACGGGCTTATCCGTTCCAGCAGCTCTGCCAGCTCTTCGCTGATGCTGCCATAATCATAAAACTGGAATGTCCAGCGAAACGCCAACGGCCCCGGAAGCAGTGTTCCTGCGTTCAGACCAAAGGGCTGTGTCAGAAAAGCATCGTTGTTGGTGAGAAGATAATTCAAAATAGTATAGAAAAAGGTTATCACGACCGACACGATATAGTTTTTATCAAGAAGGACAACTATCAAAATACAGGGGAGCGCGCCGACCCACATAATCACTCCCTCTCCTATCCCTACCTGAAACAATTTCCAGAATCCCACCGGATTCCATCCCTGGATCAGCAAAACAGCAAGATTTACCAACGCTCCAACCGCCATAAAACCAATGGCAAATATCAGTAAAACCATCATCTTAGAAAGCACCAGCTTGGTTCTATTTACCGGTATGGTAACAAGATTTTTCAAAGTATCATTGTCCAGCTCCTCAAATAACAGATTGGAAGCCAGTATCACAAGAAGCGGCATCAAAAGAAGATATGCGCTGAGCTGAAACAGACCGGACATCATATTGTTCGTAGCATCCACATCCGTGTTCGCATCTGCCAGAAAAATAGCATAAGCCAATGGAAGCAAGGTGGAAAGGAACACAGAAATAAATACCAGCGGCTTGCGTTTCAATTTCAAAAATTCACATTTAATCAGTTTAAGCAATTCCCTCGCCTCCCGTCACACGCTTGAAGTAATCTTCAAGGCTTTCTTCTGAAGTTGCAGCCTCCGATACCTCCAACCCGTTTTCCACAAAGGCAGTTACAATTTTCCCTACGGGCAGATCAAGGTTGTGCAGGCGCAGATTGTGGTCGTCCTGTATGGAAAAATGGGTTTCATGGAAATTGCGTTCCAAAATTCTTGCTGCCTGTGCAGTATCAGAGAGCGTAAACCGGATATGCTTACTGCTTTTTTGCTCCAGTTCAGCAAGGCTTTCTTCTTCCAGCAATGCGCCGTGGTCGATAATTCCAATATCGTCAGCCAGCAGGGAAATCTCCGAAAGAATGTGACTGGAAATCAAAATGGTTTTTCCTCTTGCGTCGCAAAGCTCCCGAATAAAGGAGCGTACTTCTGCAATACCGATAGGATCAAGACCGTTGATCGGCTCATCCAAAATTAAAAGTTCTGGATCGTGCATAACGGCAAGGGCGATGGCAAGCCGCTGCTTCATACCAAGAGAATACTGTGAAAAGAGCTTTTTATCTTTGTAAGGCAGTCCTACCAGATCCAGAGCATCTTTGATGGCATGATTGTTTGGTACGCCCCGCAGGGTAGCAAAGATACGCAGGTTCTCTGTGCCGGTCAGATTGGGATAAAAGCCGGGAGACTCAATCAAGCTACCAATACGGGGCAGCAATTTCTTTTCATTCCCCTGCAAGGGTTTCCCCCAGATTTTGACCTCCCCGGAAGTCGGCTTCGTTAAGCCCAACAACATTTTCATAGTAGTGGTTTTTCCGGCTCCGTTTCTGCCCAGCAGACCATAAATTCTCCCACGCTTCACATGGATATTTAAGTCAGCCACACTCTTTTGTGAGCCATATTGCTTCGTCAGATTTTTTGTTTCAATGATGTAATTTGTATCCATATTCAAAACCTCCTGTTCTGTAAGGTATTCTATCACGCCAACCTTGCATTAACCTTGCCGCAACCTTGCATTAACCTTGCAATTTGAAATCCAGCAAAAATGACAAAGGTTCCCGCCATAAAGACGGGAACCCGCTTAAATCTCCAAAGGAAAAAGCAACATAAATTCAGTTCCTTCTCCCGGAAAGCTTTCAACTGTTATGCTTCCACCCATCTTTTCTACAAGCTGATGGACAATAGAAAGACCAAGTCCGCTGCCTTTTTCAGAGCGTCCTTTATCACACTTATAAAGCCGTTCAAATATGTGTTTCAAATCTTCTTTCTCAATTCCCACTCCATTATCCGCCAGCAACAGCTCCATACTGTTTTCCTTCTTCGATAGGGAAATTTTAATTTTGTCCGCATGGCTATGAGCGATTACATTTTGAATAAGGTTATTGATGATCCTCATATAGCTATCCATATCTAATCTTACCCGGACAGGCTGTTCAGGAATATCAATGTCATAATCAACCTGTTTATCCTCAAAAATCGGTATCCAGTCGATCAGAATATTTCTTGTCAGCTCTGCGACCTCAACGCTCTGAATCTCCAAAGCAAACTCGTTGGAATTTAACTTGAACCAGTCAAAAAGTACATCAATGTATTCTTTCAGATCATGGGCTTTCCGACGGGCGGTTTCAATATAATCATCCCGGTCTTTTCCTGTGACCAGTCCTTTGTGTGTAGCGTCAAGATACCCAAGCAGAGTAGTAAGGGGCGTTCGCACGTCATGGGAAAGGCTCGTCATAAGTTGGCGGTTGGTTTCTTCTGTCTGCCGTACAGTTGAAAGTCTGCTTTCATAGGCCACAACGATCTCATTGATTTCATAGGCAAGAGGTGCTGTCAGTTCATTTGTTGCAGATAGAATACGCCGGTTGCCATTTCCGTTTTTCACATCAACCAGCACATCGGTCATTTCTGCTATTTGTTTTTTTACGCGCCGAACGAGAACGATGGAGGTCAGCACAGCCAAAACAGCAATCACAATGGACAAGAAAACGATGATTTCCATGCTGGCTACACCTCCTTATTAAACCGGTAGCCAATCCCTTTGACCGTTTGTATATATTTTGGGCTTGAAGGATTGACTTCTAATTTTTTACGAAGCCGACTGATAATCGCCATAATGTTACTGTCGTCATAGAAATATTCTTCGCCCCAAACTTCCTCATAAATCTGCTGTTTTGTCAAAATTTTTCCTTGATGCTTTGCACAGTACAGGAGCAGATCAAATTCCTTTGGTGGAAGTTCAAAAGTGCCATTTTCCGTCGTAACAGAACGATTTTCAAGGTCAATTTGCAATCCATCAAAATCCAGTTTTTGCACAGCTCCGGCTTGATGATTAAAACGGGTGTAGCGGCGAATGAGAGACGCAATACGGGCAATCAGTTCGTCCATATCAAACGGTTTTGTCAGATAATCGTCCGCCCCGGCCCGTAAGCCCCGCACTTTAGAAATGCTGTCATTTTTGGATGTAAACATCAAAATCGGCAGACTGTTCTCTTTGCGGATTTCTTCCAGCGTTTCAAAGCCATCCATACCGGGCATCATCACATCCAGCACTACAAGCTGATACTCCTGCTCTTTTAATTTCTGCAAGCCCTCTTTTCCGGTATTACAAAAATCAGCTTCTATGTTTTCTGCTTGTACGCTGCGTTTAATCAAAGCGCACAGTTCTCTGTCATCATCTATAATCAAAATTTTATTCATGGCGCAGCTCCTTCCCTTGTCTTGTCCGCCCATCAATCGGCTTCTCCGCAGTTTTAGGGATCAGCCAAATACCAGCCATTTTCACAGCGCCGTGGATACGCCCACCAGCACAATAGTAATTTACTCTACGAGGTGTCACGCCCCATTTCTCGGCAGCCTCTTTCAATGTCATATAGTCCATTTCGCACCTCCACAGAGTACATTATAGTTCTCTTTCTCGAACAATGCAAGAAACGGAATGTGAATTATAAACTTCAACCAACCTGCATATAGCAACATTCCGCAGGCAAAGTATGAATTATACAATGTAACTGGGTGATGTTATATGGCGAAAGTTGAAGATTGTCCCGGTTTTGAAACCTTCGGTGCGGATGTCAAAGTCGCACGAGAGGCAAAGCGTCTGACACGAAAAACATTGGCAGAAATGGTTGGGATTGAATGGCGGTATCTTGCCAACATTGAGAATCAAGGTGCGATTCCGAGCCTGCCTGTGATGATCCAGTTGATTAAGGTCTGCGGACTTCCCGTAGAGCGATATTTTAACCCGGAGATCATGCGGGAAGAAAGCGCACAGCGGCAGCGGGTCAGCCACAAGCTGAAGCTCTGTCCTGAACAATACCTGCCGATTATCGAAGGTGCCATAGACGGGGCGCTCAAAATGGAACAGACTGCGAACCAGAAGGAGGACGCATAATCGCGGCCTCCTTCTGGCGTTTCTATATCAAGTTTCCCGGCACTTTTCCAAAAGTTCCCGGCACCTCTGCTGGATTTCTCCGGTTTCTGTCACAGTCAGTTCACGCTCGTTTCCGGTAATTTTATCTTCCAGAAAGTTGGCGTATGTACCCAGCAAAGCGTTCCGTAAATCCTCTGGGGTTTTCTGTATCTCGGCGCTATACCAGTCATTCCGGTGGGGTTCCCATGCCATCAATGTATAACCGTGGCTGGTCTGAACCACCTCATACAAAGGGTCATCATCCAGATATGCCTGAAACACTTTCAAAACCTTTTCAAAGGTCAGCATTTCCCGCACCTCCCATTCAGCTGCAAATCAGTTCCCAGATTAAAATTTCCTCAATCTGTGCCGTTAATGTGTTCATTAGCCCCACCCAACGCATAGGATCACAGGCTTTCAGCTCCTCAGTGACACCCGCAGCCTCCATCATGTGAGGTAACATGGTGTCCATACGCTCCTGCGCTGTCCGGTCAATCTCTAACAGGTGTGGATACAGCTTCTCGCTCATCAGCAGATGGTTGTAGAGAATGGGGCGATGTTCCTTTAGGTAGGATTTTCGCATTCTGCCGTACTTGCCGATAGAAGTTTCCGGCTGCACAGAAAGTTTTAGGTTGGGTATATCATAATCTCCGCAACGAATGTAAGTCAACTTACTCATATTCATTCTCCTTTGCTCCATGATGATTAGACTGCTATGCTGCCTTTGCGCGGTTCTTCTTTCGGCAGCTGTCCGACAGTAGAAAAAACGCCTTTTTTCATATCCTCCGCCCGGATCAGGGCTTTCTTAGCGTCCATTTCCGCTTTTTTCTTTGCCTTAATTTTGTCCTCATACCGTTTTTGTGCGCCACTGGCTTTCCGCTTCAAATAATTCTGATGAAGCCTGTCCTTGCGTTCTTCTTTTTTCAGCAGTTCTTCCTGTTCCTCCGGGGTTAAAGGAACCGGCTGTAAGGATGGTGGGATATAGCGTCCTAAAAAATTAAAGTAGATTTCAATTTCCTGCGTAGTGTCCTGACTGCCTTTTCGGGCGCGTTCGTGGACAAGGATTTTCTCTACAAACTCGTTGAGCATGGTGTTTGTCAGCGTGTCAAAATTCTCGTACTTATCAATCAGGGCTATAAATTTCTCCGCTGATTTCTGACTCTGCTCATAGCTGGTAACAGCCTTTTCCAGCTCTGCAATTTCAATCTCAAGTGCGTCCTGCTCTTTGGCATACTGTGCATCAAGCGCCCTATATCGTGCATCCGGCAGCTTGCCGAGGGCGTTGTCCTCATAGATTTTGCAAATCAGTTTTTCCAGTTCTCCGGCTCTCTTTTGAGCAGCGGCCAGACGCCTGCGCTTTCTCGCTATATCGGCACTCTGTTGGGCAACCTGCGTTTCCTGAACGGCGTGAATAAATTCCGTCCGATCATTTCTGGAATATTCAGCGATAGCCCGGAGCGTGTCGGAAACCAATGTCAGAACAGCACTCTCATTGATACGGTGTTGTGTAGGGCATAGTATCCCACACGGAACTTTGGTATAATTGGAACAGGTATATTGAGAAATCCGCTTGCCATTGTTGGTGCGGTGGACATACATCTTGCCGCCACAATCGGCACAATAGAGCAAGCCTGTGAGGGGAGCCGCTTCGCCCCAGCCGTTTGGATAACGCCGTACATTGCTGCGGATTTTCTGCGCCAAATCAAAGGTCTGCTGGTCGATAATGGCTTCATGGGTATTCTCAAAGATCGTCCATTCGTCCTCAGAAACATAGTGGCTTTTCTTGTCCTTAAAGTGCTTGCGGGTCTTGAAATTGATGGTGTGCCCTAAATACTCTCGCTTTTTCAAAATGTTTACGATGGTAGATGATCCCCATCCATAGGGGTCTTTGACCGGCTTTGAACGGTTCACACCCTCGTTGAAGCGGGCAAGGTGTACGACAGGAATTTCAATCTCATGATTAAGAAGTCACTTAGAGCATATATCACCGGCGGCCAGCTTATATTTCTTATACTGGCGCACCGCAAAGTGATTTGGCTTCTCGGCTTCCAGTGCATCAAACATCAGGTCTACGGGGTTTTTGAACTCCTCGTCATCCTCACGGACTTCCATGGCATTGATGAACTCAATGAGGGTGGAGAAGTTCTGCTCCTCCACCGGAGCCTCATAATGGATATACTTTAAATGTTATCAAGTCACTTGCTGAAATTCATGATGTACCTGAAATCGAAACCATTGCTACTTGTATGTCTGAACTTGTACGGTATAATCTGGAAAAATTTCCTGTTGCAACTCTTCAGGAAGAACTCCAGCGTTACTGTTCACACACCACTATCCCGCGAGGTGTTTTGGCATGAATATGCCAAAATCCCGAGACATACAAGCCAAAATTCCATTGCCGCAGGCAATCTGGAATGAATTTTGGCTACGTTACTGTGAACGGAGTGAACAGTAACACTCCAGCAGGTTCAGCGCTATATGACTATCCAGAACATACGCTTTCCCGGAAAATTCTGCTATGATATTAATGTCCCACCTGAATTCCTGCAGATGAATCTTCCTGTATTTTTGTTCCAGCCACTTGTAGAAAACAGTGTGGAACATGGTTTTTCTAATAAAGAAAATGAATGTTATATCAGTATTTCCTGTCAACTTGAAAACGAATTACTTCATTTCCTGGTTGCTGATAACGGAAGTGGAATGTCTCAGGAACAATTAAAAACTTTTCAGTGTTCCGGCAAAACTTCTCCAAAAGGGCATCACTCTATTGGACTTGCAAATGTAAATCAAAGGTTACACAGTTATTATGGAGAGGAATATGGACTTTTGGTAGAAAGTATACCTGGCGAAGGTACTATTATTGATATTGTACTGCCTTCCTCAGCCATTAATATAGAGCCTTCCTTTTTCCAACCTGAATTATCCAAAACTATCTCTTTATCTCAGAATCCTTCACAATAAAAAAATATCGAATTTCTCCAAAACGATTTAACCACTCATCAATAATATCCGAACTATTGGCTTCTATCATCCTGCGGCATTTAAAATGCCTCCTTCCTGCGAAAATTCAATGATAAGATGAGCGTTATTTCTGATTAATTGTTTAAAATATGCCATCTCTGTATCAGAATATCCCTCAATATCCTCCCACCTATAATCAGGAAGCCAGCATGTGGCATTGTGAAATCCTCCAAATTCATCAGGAGTTTCTATATAGACTTTTACTTTCCCATCTGCTTTCATTTCTGAATGAGTAATTTCTGTATCATCATTCAATGTCATAAACGGATACATCATAATTGCATTCATCCCTTCTTCACTTAATTTACCTGATATCCGGCACTTCTGAAATCATAAACAAGATCTGTCATGTTGTATTATTTTTCTTCATCCATGGTGCGGAGTCTGTGTACAAGCTCTTCGCAGATCTCCAGTTCGTTTTTGCCGTCTGTCTCGATGATAATGTCTGCTGCCGCCTCGTATTTGGCACGGCGTTTCTCCATCAGTTCTGTGATAAACGGAACAGTCTTATTGTTCTCGATCAGCGGACGATCGTGGTTGTCTTTGACACGGTCAAGGATTGTCTCCGGTTTTGCTGTGAGGAGAACAACACGGCCATTCTTCTTCATCTCCACTACATTGCACTCTCTCATTGGAGTACCGCCGCCGCAGGAGATTACAACATTACTGCGTGACTGCATCTCGATGAGAAGATTTGTCTCAAGATTACGGAAATACTGCTCGCCGTATGTCTCGAAGATATCGGAAATACTCATTCCCTGTCTCTGGGCAATGATTTGATCCATCTCTGCCACATCCATGGCAAATACATTCTTAAGGAAATCAGAAATTGTGGACTTACCCGTACCCATAAAGCCGATCAGTACGATATTATAATCGAAGAGCTTTCTCGCCTGGATCCGTTTACTGTTTGTGCGGATGCATTCAAATACATCGGAAACCTCATCCTTATGGCGTCTGCCTTCCATTCTCTTCTCCAGCCATTCTTTCTGCTTCGCTTCCTGCTCAGGCTGTAAGATCTGGAGTCCGTTGGCTTCTTTATATGCCATAATGTCCTCCACGATCCTGTTACGCATGATAAGTGCATCCAGAATGATCTCATCACACTGACCAAGACTCTCTCTGAGTATTTCTAACTGATTCATATCTCTTTCCCCTGTCTTTCCTATGTCAGCTTGCAGCAGACCGCAAATCAGCCACAAACTGCCATAAAATATTCATGAACGGCAATATATAAATGCCGACTGTTAAAGTTTATTATATCAATGTCGCTTTCGCATAGCAACCCTTTAAACCATTGAATTATTTCATCCGTTCGATAGTTTTTTTTCTATGAATTCAACAAACAATTCTATGGCAAGACTCTGATGACAGTTCTTTAAGGTTCCCATATACTATATCTAATGAAAAAAATCATGAAATACTTTTTCAGTGTACCATTTAAAACTGATTTTTTCCACTGATTTCTCCGCATAGACCGGATAAAAATCTATCAGTTTTCCATCCAGGTAATAGGCTATGCGGCCAAGTTTCTCCCCCTTAAGAACCGGCGCACTGACTTTCTGCGGGATTTCCATTTTACAGGTTACAGTTTCCCCTTTTTTCAGAAGGACTTCTTTTTCCCTGTCATATGCAGTTACACTGCATTTACCCCTCAGATAGATTTTCGTTCCTATATCCTGACCATCTTCCACACCGTCTGTTACCAGAATTTTTCCGGTCTGTGGTTCTTTCCAGTAGGTTTCGTACTCATAGTTGTAATCTCCGAAGTCCAGCAGTTTCTTTGTGTCACTCCATTTATAGGTTTTGTGGTTGGGCCATCCACAGCCAAGGAGGCTGACGATAAATGTTTTGCCCTCTTTTTCCCAGGCACATACATAACAGTAGCCAGCCTGGGAAGTATAGCCTGTTTTTCCGGCAAGAACTCCGTCTCTCATGTCAAGAAATGCATTGGCATTATGTACAGAAAAGGTTCTCTTTCCTGTGATCTCCGAGAATGTATAATCTCTGGTCTGTGCAATGTGCAGGAATGTTTCGTTTTTAACAGCATAGCGCATGATCAGCGCCAGATCTTTGGCTGTTGTGTGATGTTTTCCGTTCTCATCCTCAGCATCCAGGCCATTGGGTGTGATAAAATACGTATCCTTACATCCTATCTGTTTTGCTTTCCGGTTGAGCATTCTGGCAAAGCCTTCCACGCTTCCTCCGCAGTGTTCTGCAATGGCAACCGCTGTATCATTATGGCTTTTCAGCATAAGGGAATACAGAAGATCCTCCAGATAATACTGTTCTCCTTTCCGAAGTCCCAGCTTTACTTCCGGCTGGGATGCCGCATTCTGAGAAACCTGAACATAATCATCCCCCAGAGAGTTCTCCAGTGCCACAATACAGGTAAGCACCTTGGTTGTGCTGGCATTTGCCAGAGGACGCTCCCCATCCTTTTCATAGAGTACTCTGCCTGACTCTCCGTCCATGAGGACTGCTGATAATGCATACAGTTCTGCCGGTTCTTCTGCAACAGGTGTCATGTCTACTGTCTGAGGTATTTTGTGCTCCGCTCCCCGGGCGGAGGTGTATGTCTGCGTAAACAATAATACCGCCGTCACAACAATGACAGCGGCAATATGTTTCATTCTCATACTCCACCTCACATGCTGGCAATCCATGAATATCACTGTTCATAATTTACGGTTATTCACAGATTTATTGTTTACAGGATATCTGCATGATTTTGCTTCACCCTATAAGATAATTTATGCCTGCATGTCCGGAATATGACTGTCACAGTTCCGAAAAATATCGGGACATACCCATTACCCGTTATAGGTCCGGTCCCATCTTCTGCTCAGATGATAAGCTCCCTCCCTTAAGGTATAAAGCTCTCTCAGATATTCCACAGCTTCGGGAACCGCCTCTCTGTAAAGCCTCTCAAGTTCAGGCATGGGAGCTTTTGCCTGCTCTACTGCTTCGGCAGTCATGAAATGTTCAATGACAGAGCCGATGGACTCTCCTCCCAGTCTCAGAAGTCTCCCCAGAATCCTGCGTTTTCTGCCGTGGTCATCACATACCATAAAATTGGTAAAAATTTTCATCATCCTGACAGAAATATAAATGTTCATGGTTTTCACCAGAGGAATGGCCCTGTGGATGACTCTGGCATATTCCATCTTCGGCACTATCCCGCAGGCCGGATAATAATGGTCGGGATCTTTGCCGGTCTCTTCCATAAGCACACGGTCAAATTCTTTCTCCAGAACAATGTGAGGAATAACTCCTTCTGCAGCCATCTTATTTACATAAGGATGACATGCGGAGTCCAGAATATAATGACAGCCAAATCCAAGAAGATATGCAAAGAGTGCCTCATCGTTATTTCTTCTGACCTGCCGCATCCCTTCTTCAAAAAAGGCTCTTGCCTTCTCATGATGCATCTCAATCCCGAACTGGGTAACAGGATTCTTTGAAACCATATAGTAGAACAGGATATCCGGCCCATGTAAACCGATCCTGTACAGATCTCCATGTCTGCGGAGCAGAGCTTTCATATCTGGAGGCAGTCTCTTATATACTTCTTTTCCAAATAAATCATGTGCATATGTGGTTGGCATTATTTTTTCTCCTTTATCTTACACATCCAGTTTCAGCTGGATTTCTTCCTCTGCCTCTGCCTTAAAGTCCTCTATCTGGACAGGGTCAGGGACAGGCAGGGATTCCAGATCCTGTACGCCGAAGCAGCGCAGAAACTCTTCCGTGGTTCCGAGCAGGATTGGACGTCCGGGGGCATCCAGACGCCCCAGCTCCCTGACCAGACTGTATTCTACCAGCTTGTTGATGGCGTGGTCACATTTTACCCCTCGAATCTTCTCGATTTCCGCCTTTGTAACCGGCTGTTTGTATGCAATGATGGATAAGGTTTCCAGCATAACATCTGACAGTGCCGGCTTCTGAGGATGCAGGGCAATATTGATCAGATACTGATAATATTCTTTCTTTGTACACATCTGGAAAGAATTCTCCAGTTCTATGATCTGGATGCCTCTGTTCTCTTCCTGATAACGGTCCATCATATTGCGGATGATCCTTCCTGTTGTCTTCTCGTCCACACCGATGGCTCTGGCGATCCGGGGCAGTTCTACGGAACCGCCCATTGCAAAAAGTATTGCTTCTATCGCAGCTTCTGTCTCCTTAATCTTCACTCAGTCTTCCTCATTCCTTATCCTTTTTATTACATATTGATCTCTGTATTCTGCGGTTCATCTTCCGCAAATTCTGTAAGATTCTTCCATGTATCCGGGTCTGTCTGTACTTCAACAGAGATATCATCGAACAGTCTGTCCTGCTCCACATGGATATGTCCCATTTTCATCAGTTCCAGTATGGAGAGAAAGGTGACGATCACCTGTACTTTCGAGCACTGACTCTCCAGGAGATTGCGGAAGCTGAATTTTTGATGGGTACGGGCAAAATCTTTGATCTCTATCATCTTATCAGACAGACTGACCTCTTCCTTCTCGATGGTTCCGAATTTGCTTCGGATAGGATCAACCTTGTCTTCCTGCCTGCGGATGATGGACTTGTAAATCGCATTCAGTTTCTCCAGCGTGAGACCTGCCAGAAGCTCCTTTGGATCTACAGGCTCTCTGTATTGCAGTACCTCATCCGGAATAGTGGGCTCTTTAAAGAATACATTTGCCGCATCGTCCATCTTGTCCTTTAATTCATAGGACATAAACTTATACATCTTATATTCCAGAAGTTTCTCCACCAGTTCCGCTCTTGGATCTTCCTCTTCTCCCTCTTCATTGACCTCTTTCGGGAGAAGCATTTTACACTTGATATCCAGCAATGTGGCTGCCATGACCATAAACTCACTCATGATTCCAAGGTCTTCCCTCTCCATGGCATGGATGTATTCCATATACTGATCTGTGATCTCCACGATGGGGATATCATAGATATCTATTTTATTTTTTTCGATAAGGTGCAGTAAGAGATCCAGAGGACCTTCAAATACTTCCAGCTTTACCGGAATTCCCATAGCACAGTCTTTTCCTTTTCAAGTAAATATTTCGCTGCCATACAGTCAGCAGACAGTAACAATATTCTCAGCATTTGGTTTCAGATCCACCATCAGCAATTCCCTGGGATTATGGATTCTCACAGGTATGGTGTGTTCCCCTGCTCCTGCGCTTACCAGCATATGCTGATCCTTCCTGTGGAAATCTCCGCAGCAGAACTTCGGAAATGGATGAAGCTGTGGGGAAAGCAGGCCATTGTGCCTGCCAAGTCTTACAATCCCTCCATGATAATGCCCACTCAGGATCAGATCCGCACCCCAGTCAAAATAGGTATCTCCATATTTGGGACTGTGGGCCAGAAGAATATTCAGGGAATCGGAAGATGGTTCTCCGATCAGTTCCCTGACTTCCTCTCTCTTAAGCTGTGGAGAAAATGGCTTTTTATAATAGATCAGAGGTATTTCCAGACCATAGACAGTAAGGCTGGTTTTTCCCACCTGCAGGCTGCAGGATTCATTATGCAGGATATGGATCCCGGCTGTCTTCAGCTCCTTTTCATATTCCTGATATCGGGCTGCCATACAGTTCTCCTGAGGATCTGTCCTGTACAGCTTATATTCATGGTTTCCCAGCGCATAATAGACCGGATACTGCTGAGCAAGGCTCCTCAGAAGGGAGGAAGCTTTTTCCAGAGAGGCAGGATCATTTCTCACGATCATATCACCGGCAATGAGGATCCCATCCGGTCTGTACCGGTGGATTGTCTCCGGAAGCTTTCTGTTATCAGTGCCAAATTCCATGCCATGAAGATCTGCGATCACAGCAAATCTGATGCCTCTCGCATCCTTTATTTTGTTAGAATGGATTGTATAATGTACGGTTTTAAATCTTTTCATGCAAGTTTTCTTTTCCCTTTATGTTCACTTTATGTCTGGCAACGCACTTTGCGGGATATTATTTTCCGAATCCGCAGTTCGGGAATGTACAGACATCACAGTTCAGGCAGAGTCCACCCTCTCCAAGTTGGTTGATCTCTGATAATGTGATCTCATCATCTGCCATCAGTCTTGGCAGAAGCAGATCAAAGATGGTATTCTTTGCATACATAACACATCCCGGAAGCCCAAGGATCGGTATCTGCCTGCCGTCTTTCTCATAATAGGAGATCAGCATCATAGCTCCCGGAAGTACGGGTGCACCGTAGGATACGATGCGGGTTCCTGTTGCTTTAATCGCACCCGGAGTTCTGTCATCCGGATCTACGCTCATTCCACCGCTGCAGACTACCATATCGGCTCCCTCTTCGATAAATTTCAGGATGTCGGCTGTTATCTGTTCCATATCGTCACCCGGTTTTGTCTGACCGATGACCTCTGATGGAAATTTTGCAAATTTATCTCTCAGTACAGGAGTGAAGGTGTCAGTGATCAGACCTTTCTGCACTTCACTTCCTGTTGTTACGATACCAACCTTTTTCTTTTTATATGGCAGAATGGAAAAGACTGGCTCTGTGCCTGCCGCCTCTGCTGCACGATCCATTTTCTCCTTCTCGATCACCAGAGGGATAATTCTGGTTCCTGCAAGTTTACCGCCCTTCTTTACAGGAAAATCTCCATGGCGGGATGCGATCATCATCTCTCCAAGTGAATTGACAGCCAGCAGAGCTTCCCTGCGGATCTTAAGCACTCCGTCAATGTCTGCGATCAGCTCGATCTTTCCCTCTTTTATATCAGAACCATGCATGGTGTCTGAATCTCCGGCACAGATCTTATAAAGGATCTCTGCGCCTTCATTCTCATGAAGGATTCCTTCTTTCTTCTCCCACACATATAAATGTTCTTTTCCTACAGAGAGTAACAGAGGAATATCCTCTTCTCTGACGATATGACCTTTCTTAAAAAGCACCCCTTTTTTAACATCTTTGATAATCTGTGTGATATCATGACACAAAATATGTCCTACAGCATCTTCTGTACGGATTTCTTTCATTATATAGTACCTTCCTTTTGTTTTTTATTTCCCTCAATACCCATTTGGATTTATTATACATCGGATTGCTGTCCTTTGTCAAAAAATTATAAAATTGTCTAAAATACTTTTTGTCTACAGTTTCAGGACAACTTTTTTCAGACAATCCAGATACGTGGCTTTTCCTGAATTTTCTCCATAAAGGATCCGCACTTTTCCCACTTCCTTCCCATCGACGGAATAGATCATCTCCCCTGCCAGGGTGTTCTTTTTCACCGGAGCCTTTACTTCCCTGTGGATCCTCAGCTTTCTTTTTACATTCCCGATATTCTGTCCTGTAGTGTCCAGATAATGGAACTGTTCCTCATAAACCAGGGAAACCGTCTTTTTCTTTCCATTTCTGACCGGGACCTCAGGCAGAGCTTCCATTTTCTTATCTATGTACAGGCTGCATTTTGAAAAGCCATAATTTAACATGGAGGCTGCATCTTTAAATCGCACTTTATAGTCCGGGGCTGCCATCACTGCTGCGATCAGAGTAATGTCATTTCTTTTGGCGACTGCACTGAGGCAGTATTTTGCAATACTGGTGCTTCCTGTTTTCAGGCCGACACAGCCCTCGTAGCTGCGGATCAGTTTGTTGGTATTGGTAAGTCCGAATTCCTTTGTCCCCTGCCTGGTCACATGGGTGATATTTTCCATCCAGACAGAAGAATATTCCAGAATCTTCGGATATTTTGTGATCAGTTCCCTGCTCATGATGGCAATGTCCCTGGCTGTTGTGTAATGATCGGGAGATTCTGTCAGACCACAGCAGTCTTCAAAATGAGTATTTTTCATCCCAAGTCCCTCTGCCCGTTCATTCATGTGGCGGACAAATTCCTGTTCACTGCCGCAGATATGCTCTGCCATTGCTACGCTGGCATCATTTCCTGATGCAATCACAATGCATTTGATCAGGGTTTCCACTGTCTGGATTTCCCCCTCCTCCAGAAACACCTGAGAACCGCCCATGGACTTTGCATGGGCACTGGTTGTGACTGTGTCGTCCATTTTCAGGCTGCCTTTATCCAGAGCATCAAAGATCAGGATCAGTGTCATGATCTTTGTGATACTTGCAGGGCTTCGTCTGGTATCCGCATCCTTCTGATAAACGACTGTTCCTGTCTGCGCTTCCATTAAGATTCCTGAGGGTGCTTCAATAAGATCTGTGGATTCTGCCTGTTTGGTATTGCTTTCCTCGGGCAAAAAGATTCCGGCGGCATAAGCAGGGGTAATGATAGTGCAGACCATGATGATCACAGCGCATATTATGGAGATCCATTTTTTTTGCATATTCTCTCTCCGATCAATGTACCGGCAGGCTGCCGGCACGCTAGAGCGTGTCTGAAAAATGCTTTACGCAAGATGTGCGTCACAATTTGTGGGATATTTTGCCCGGATGAGGGCGCTGTAGCGGGCTACGGCAACTGAATTCGGATGAAATATCCCGCAAAGTGGGGCGTGCAGATTGTGGGAATGATTTTTCAGACACGCTCTAAGACTACTTTCTTTATTCATTATATAGCAATCCAATAAAATAATGCATCTTAATCCGATCCGATACCTGATCATAATCAGATAAAAAGCACTGAAAACCATAAAAATACGATTTTCAGTGCTCATTTTACATCAGCGGCGCAAATGCGCGGAAAATATTCTGCATGATACGCAGCCCTATATTTCTGTTCAGGCAGAATTCCGGTTCTATCTGCCTGCAATATTCCATAGTCTGGATAAAATCATCTTTGATATCCTGTATTACTCTGTTTCTGTAGATCCATACACCATCCTCAAAATGAAGATAAAGGCTTCGATAGTCCAGGTTGATGGTTCCCACTACTCCGATCTCATCATCACTCACAAAGGATTTTGCGTGAAGGAAACCGGGCTGATATTCATAAATCTTTACACCCGCTTCCAGAAGCTGTCTGTAATAGGACTGAGTAAGGATAAATACCAGCTTCTTGTCAGGGATTCCCGGCGTCATAATACGCACATCCACCCCGCTTTTGGCTGCCAGACAGAGGGCAGTCATCATCTCATTGTCTATGATCAGATAAGGAGTACAGATGTATACATATTTTTTTGCTTTGTTGATAATGTTCAGATATACATCTTCACCGACAACCTCCTCATCCAGAGGTGTATCACAGAACGGCTGGACAAATCCGTCACTCTCAAATTCTTCCTCATGATATCTGTGGGGAAAATAGGCTTCATAATCAATACTTTCTTCAGATCTGCCGATCACCGTCCACATATGGAGAAACATTACCGTCATATTCCAGACAGCTTCCCCTTTGAGCATAACTGCAGTGTCCTTCCAGTGTCCGAAACGCGCTTTCTGGTTGATATATTCATCTGCAAGATTGATGCCTCCCGTAAATCCAACCCATCCGTCAATGATACAGAGCTTCCTGTGATCCCGGTTATTCTGGATAATATTCAGAATGGGACGGAAAGGATTAAATACCTGACATTTGATTCCTTTTTTCTGAAGCTCTTCATAATATTTATGGGGAAGTGTTGTAAGACAGCCAAATCCGTCATAGATCAGGCGCACATCAACGCCCTCCGCAGCTTTCTCTTCCAGAATATTCAGGATCGTCTGCCACATCACTCCATCATTGATAATGAAATATTCAATAAAAATATATTTCTTCGCCTGTTTCAGTTCCCTCACAAGCACCGGAAACATATCGTCTCCTACCTGAAAATACTCTGCAGTTGTGTTCTCATGAACCGGAAATCTGGAAACATCCGAAATGTATCTGGACTGGTTCGAAGCCGAGGGATCCAGAGTCTCCAGCTTCTGCCTCGTCTGTGGCTGATCCCGCAGATACTCCCTGCTCTCCTCAATCCTCTGTTCAAAATGCTGCTGCATGATCGCAGCGATCCTGGAACGTCCAAATACAAAATATAATACCACTCCAAGGATCGGCAGAATCAGGATCAGCATGGTCCAGGCCAGTTTATAGGAAGGATTTATTTCCTTATTCAAAATCCACAATACCAGCACAATACCTATCAGCCTTAATCCGATATCAATGTATCTGGAATACGCAGCCAGACGCAGTACCATCATTAAGATCCATCCAAGCTGGACGAGCATTGCAATCGCAACATAAAAGATTCTGTTGAAAATCAGCTTTGCCAGTTTTTTAAACAGTAAAAGGATCCAGTTTTTCTTTTCTTTAAGTATTTTGTTATTTTCTGCCTTCAAGATTACTTCCTTCCCCTGATTATTTTCCAGATTATGATAAAAATCCCTGACAGAACTGTCAGGGATTTTTGCGCACAATTAATTATATTTACGTTTTCTTGCGGCTTCAGATTTCTTTTTACGACGAACGCTTGGTTTCTCGTAATGCTCTCTTTTGCGGATTTCCTGCTGGATTCCTGCTTTTGCACAGCTTCTCTTGAATCTGCGAAGAGCGCTATCTAAAGTCTCGTTCTCTTTTACGATTACGTTTGACATAGACTCACACCTAACCTCCCTCCAGTTGTAGATTGTGCTAAAATACAACTGTCTGGGTATTTTTTCTTGCACAAGTGATATTATATATCATTGCCTGTGGGTTCGTCAACATTTTTTTGGTTAAATTTTGCAGATTTTTTTAGTTACTATTCACACGCCACTATCCCGCGAGGTGTTTTGGCATGTATATGCCAAAATCCCGAGACATACCGCGCGAATTTATGCGATTAGCATAAATTCTGTGCATCGCGAAGCGTGTTGCTGGTCACAAAGTGAGCAGTAACAATTTTTACTTTATCTGACCTTCAAGGATTCCTGCTGCTGCATCTACAGCTTCCTGAGCTTTGGCAGGGTTCTTTCCGCCGGCCTGAGCCATGTTCGGACGTCCGCCGCCGCCACCGCCTACGATAGCTGCCACTGCTTTGATCAGGTTACCTGCGTGAGCGCCTGCTTTCTGTGCTGCATCAGTAGCCATTGCAAGAAGGTTTACTTTCTCACCGTTTACTGCTGCCAGAAGGACAACACCCTCACCAAGTTTGCCTTTCAGCTGGTCGCCAAGGTCACGAAGTCCGTTCATATCCACTCCGTCTACTTTTGCAGCAAGAAGTTTCACACCTTTGACTTCTACTACTTTATCCATAACATCTCCCAGAGCTCCCTGAGCCAGTTTGCTCTTTAAGGATTCGTTCTCACTGGAGAGTGCCTTTACTTCTCCCTGAAGATGTCCGATCTTCTCTACGATCTCTGCAGGATTTGTTTTCAGGGCTTTTGCAGCTTCATGAAGCAGTTCTTCCTGTTTCTTATAGTATTCCAGAACACCATTTCCTGTCAGAGCTTCAATACGGCGCACACCTGCTGCAATACCGGATTCGGAAACAATTTTGAACAGCATGATGTTACCTGTGTTTGCCACATGAGTACCACCGCAGAGTTCCTTGGAGAAGTCGCCCATGGATACCACACGTACCTTCTGATCATATTTCTCTCCAAACAGAGCCATTGCTCCGGATTTCTTAGCCTCTTCCACATCCATAACATCTGTACGGACTTCAAGACCAGCCTGGATTTCTTTATTAACAAGCGCTTCTACCTGTGCGATCTCATCAGCTGTCATAGCCTGGAAATGAGCAAAGTCGAAACGAAGTCTGTCCGGTGTTACCAGAGAACCCTTCTGTTCTACATGACTTCCAAGAACTGTCTTTAATGCTTTCTGAAGAAGATGTGTTGCACTGTGGTTCTTCTCAGTGTCTCTTCTTGCAACTTCATCCACTTTCAGGGAAACAGTTTCGTCTGTGGAGATCATACCGGATTCCATATGACCTACATGTCCGAATTTACCGCCGCGAAGCTTGATGGTGTCTTCTACTACGAACTTACCGTTTGCAGTTTCGATCACACCTGTATCTCCGACCTGTCCACCCATAGTTGCGTAGAATGGAGTCTGCTCTGTAAAGACAGTTCCTTTCTGACCTTCCATCAGGGAGTTTACGATCTCTGTCTCTGTTGTAAGGACTGTTACTTTGGAATCAAAGGTAAGATGGTCGTATCCTACAAATTCTGTTGTAACATTTACATCGATATCATCATATACAGTTGCGTCAGCGCCCATATAGTTGGTTACTTCACGTGCAGAACGGGCTTTGTTTCTCTGCTCTTCCATACATTTCTGGAAGCCTGCTTCGTCGATATCATATCCTTTTTCCTCAAGGATCTCTTTTGTAAGATCCATCGGGAATCCGTAAGTATCATATAATTTGAATGCATTTTCGCCGGAAAGTGTTTTCTCTCCTGCTGCTTTCATCTCATCTTCCATCTCTCCGAGAATACGAAGACCCTGGTCAATGGTCTTGTTGAACTGGTTTTCTTCATTTGTGAGAACTTTAAAGATAAATTCCTTCTTCTCTTCCAACTCCGGATATCCTGCTTTGGAACCATTGATCACTTCTTCACTTAATTTGGCAAGGAAGGTTCCTTCGATTCCAAGAAGACGTCCGTGACGTGCTGCACGACGGATCAGACGGCGGAGTACATAACCGCGGCCTTCGTTCGTAGGCATGATACCGTCGGAGATCATAAATGTTGCAGAACGGATATGGTCTGTGATCAGACGGATGGATACGTCATCATTATAATTCTTCTCGTATTCTTTTCCGGAGATCTTACATACCAGGTTACGCAGTGCGCAGATCGTATCTACATCGAAGATGGAATCTACGTCTTGCACAACAACTGCCAGACGTTCCAGACCCATACCTGTATCAATGTTCTTCTGTTTCAGTGTTGTATAATTTCCGTTTCCATCGTTCTCAAACTGGGTAAATACGTTGTTCCATACTTCCATGTAACGGTCGCAGTCACAGCCTACTGTACAGCCAGGTTTCCCGCAGCCGTATTTCTCTCCACGGTCATAGTAGATCTCTGAACATGGACCACAGGGACCTGCGCCATGCTCCCAGAAGTTATCTTCTTTTCCAAAACGGAAAATTCTGTCAGCCGGGATTCCGATTTCTTTGTTCCAGATGTCAAATGCTTCATCATCTTCCAGATATACGGAAGGATACAGACGGTTTGCATCCAGTCCTACTACCTCTGTAAGGAATTCCCAGGACCAGTGGATGGCTTCTTTCTTAAAGTAGTCACCAAAGGAGAAGTTACCAAGCATCTCAAAGAATGTACCGTGGCGTGCGGTTTTACCTACATTCTCGATATCACCTGTACGGATACATTTCTGGCAGGTACTTACTCTTGTTCTCGGCGGGATTTCAGCACCTGTAAAATATGGTTTCAGCGGAGCCATACCTGCGTTGATCAGCAGAAGACTCTTATCTCCCTGTGGTACCAGGGAAAAGCTTTTCATTACCAGATGTCCTTTGCTTTCCATGAAGTCCAGGAACATCTGACGAAGTTCGTTTACTCCGTATTTCTTCATAATCTTTTCCTCCTGAAATCGGCGGCACCGGTTCAGCAGTATCCGCCGATATTTCTATAATGAATTTTTTATTTTGCCAGAACTTTATTGAATTTCTTTTTGCCTTTTTTCAGCACTACACCTTCACCTGTAAGTGCATCTTTGGCAACTGTGTATTTCACATCTGTGATCTTCTCACCGTCAATGGAAACACCGCCCTGTTCAATGGCACGACGTCCCTCGGAACGTGTTGGAACCATTCCTGCTTTTACAAGCATGGAGATCAGGTCGATTGTTCCTTCTTCTGAGAAGTCTTCGTCTGCAAGCTCAGTTGTCGGCATATGTGCTGTATCAGCGCCGCCTGCAAAAAGTGCTCTTGCGCCTTCCTGAGCTTTCTTTGCTTCCTCTTCGCCATGAACCAGATTTGTCAGCTCGTATGCAAGGATTTCTTTTGCTTTATTCAACTGGCTTCCTTCCCATTTCGCCATCTCATCGATTTCTTCTAACGGAAGGAAGGTAAGGAGACGCATACATTTGATAACATCTGCATCATCCACGTTTCTCCAGTACTGATAGAAATCGAAAGGAGAAGTCTTCTCCGGGTCAAGCCATACAGCACCGGACTGTGTTTTACCCATCTTCTTACCTTCGGAGTTCAGAAGAAGTGTGATCGTCATGGCGTAAGCGTCTTTTCCAAGTTTACGACGGATCAGCTCTGTACCGCCAAGCATATTTGCCCACTGGTCATCACCGCCGAACTGCATGGTGCAGCCGTATTTCTGATACAGCATGTAGAAGTCGTAGCTCTGCATGATCATATAGTTGAACTCAAGGAATGTAAGTCCACGTTCCATACGCTGTTTGTAGCACTCGTGAGAGAGCATACGGTTTACAGAGAAATGTGGTCCAACATCACGAAGTACTTCTACATAATTTAAATTCATCAGCCAGTCTGCATTGTTTACCATTAATGCCTTGCCGTCTGAGAAGTCGATAAAACGTTCCATCTGTTTCTTGAAGCAGTCGATGTTGTGCTGAATGGTCTCCACTGTCATCATCTGACGCATATCAGATCTTCCGGACGGGTCACCGATCATACCGGTTCCGCCGCCTAATAATGCGATTGGTTTATTTCCCGCCATCTGCAGACGTTTCATCAGGCAGAGCGCCATGAAATGTCCCACATGAAGGCTGTCTGCGGTAGGGTCAAAGCCAATGTAAAATGTGGCTTTTCCATTATTTACCATTTCTTTGATCTCTTCTTCGTCTGTTACCTGGGCAATCAGACCACGGGCTTTCAGCTCGTCCCAAACTGTCATTGTTTGTTTCCTCCTCGTAATAAAATAAAACAACCCGGTTCCTGTCCCTTTAGGACGAGAACCGGGTCCCGCGATACCACCTAAATTCGCAGAAAACTCGCATTCTCTGCCTCAATAAGTAACAAACCATGCCATTGTTATGATAAACAACGGTTCTCTCTGTTACTTAAGCATGTTAACGGATGCCACTCCGCTGCAGCCTACTTACCTTACAATATCTCTGAGGTGTTCGGTGCAGAGCTCCGGGAGGTATTCACATAAGTTCCCCACGCGCCTCTCACCTGCCGGCAGCTCTCTGTCTGTTTTCCCTATGTTACTCTTTCCCATCTGTGCTTTTTTATATCATATATCTGCAAGTATACAAATACAAAATTTATTTGTCAAGGAATTTATAGCAATCCTCTTCATATTTCACCAACTTAAAGCATTAATGTACTCACCCTGAAATCCAGTCCACAAAGAATACATGTCCTTTGTACTGTTCATATTCCAGCTTGCTGAAATTAAGGTTCTGTGCCTTAAATGCTGCCGGAGTCATAAAGAATTTGTAATTGAAATCCTTTGTCTTAAATCCCGGGAGTGTTCTCTTTGTGCCATGATTCACATAGTTACTGAACACTTCCATGGCTGCCTTTGCTGCCGCATAGGCATTGGTCCTGTCCTCAAACTGGCCTTTCAGTCTTTTAAGAAGTGCTCCGTCTGTGACAACCGCATACTGGGTAGGTTTTCCCTGATATACCACATAACGGATCTGTGACGGAAATTCTTTATACTGGTCAATGGTACAGTTTAATACGCAAAGCGCAACTGCCTCCATTCCCACGACTCCCTGATCTCCTGCTTCTGCATCACACACTGCTGCCAGAAGATCCAGATCTGACACCTTTCCGTCTGCAATTCCCGGATGTTCCAGGAACTCTTCTTCCATATAGTAGTATTTATTATTCTTCGCATCAAAGACCTTGACATATTTGCCCTCTACTGTGTAATCATTACCGGAAGTCTTTGTTGCAGCACCGTCAGAATCAAACCTGTATGTAGTTCCGTCAATGGAAGCGATGGTATTTGCCAGCATCACTCCTGATGTATCAAAGTAATATTTCTTTCCATCAAGCTCAAGCCAGCCTGTCTTCGCCTTACCATCTGAAGGGTTGAAATAATATTTCTTACTTCCTACGGTTCCGAAACCTTTCTGATAACGGACACCGGTTGATTTTGAAAAATAGTAATAGTCTGAGTCAATTTTCTCCAGACCTGTATACATTATTCCATTTGACGGCTTAAAGTATCTGTAATTTCCGGCACTGCTCTTCACCCAGCCTGTACACATACGTCCATTGGCCTGACTGAAATAGCGTTTCTGTTCTTTTTTGTTCTCCACCCAGCCTTTGGCCATAACGCCGGAACCGCTGTAAAAATAATATTTATATTCATCTGTATCTGTGAGCCAGCCTCTTGTCATCAGGCCTGTTGTCTCATCAAAATGGCGGGTATTTCCATTGGAATCAGTGATAAATCCTGTCACCATATATCCGGCTCCGCTGGTAAAGTATCGGATCGCCTGTCCGCTGGAGTCTTTTACCCAGCCTTTTACCTGAACTCCTGTTTTCTTATCAAAGTAATATTTCTTACCCTTAAGTTCCAGCCAGCCTTTCTGTTTGGAACCGTCTTTGTTTATGTAATAGGTTTTCCCTTTCTGAGTGACAAATCCTGTTTTTGTTGCCGCGGATACACTAAAACAGCCCATTACAAAAACGGTCATCACAAAAAGGAGCAGATACTTTAACAATAGTTTCCCATGTTTCTTCATTCTTATTCTCCGTTTCCTCTCTTTTTATACGTATTGTTTTACGTTTTAATTGGGTTATCGTTGCATTTCTTTCTCAATCATTACAGATTTGTTACGTGGTATATTATATCGAATTCATATATTATTGTCAACTTGTGAAAAGCAACAATTCGCATCGAACTTAAGGTTATTGGTTATTGATTACTGTGAACATAATGAACAATGATGAAACTGTAACACTTTTTGCGGTTCCACATATGATAGGATTGTAAAGAAAAAAAAAACGGAGGATTTAATATGAGCGACTTAGCTGCTACAAATTGCGGATGTGAGGACAGAGGAGGATGCGGATGTGGCTGCGCTAATAACAGCGGATGCGGATGCGACAATGGCTGCGGATGTAATAACGGATGTGGATGTAACAGTGGATGGGGTCTTTCAGGCGGAAATAATTCCTGCTGTAATATCCTCTGGATCATCATCCTTCTGTGCCTGTGCGGAAACAATAACTGCGGATGCGGCAATGGCTGCGGCGGATGTGGCAACGGCGACAACTGCTGGATCATTATCGTGCTGCTTCTGTTATGCGGAAACAATGGCTGTGGATGTGGCTGCTGACAATCATTTTCTGTTGGCAGGGGGAGCTTTCCCTCTGCCTCTTTATATTTTACAGGATTATAACTTCGTCCTTATTATTCATGCTGCCTGATATTATCCTTATCTTTCATATTCCGGGAATTGATCCTGTCTGTTTTCTTTTTCTGGTGCACTGTCTGAGCACATTGTTTTTTCTTTTTCACACACTCCAGATCTATCTCATAAAAAGCATTTCCATCTATAATAAGCATTTCTTTCTTTTCTTCTGACTCTGATCCCATATCTGATTCTCCATTTTTTGCAACTGCAAACGCATGATACCTGCAGCAATTCCATAAAATTTGAGGCAGCGTGCAGTAAAGCAGTCTCACAGTTATTTAAATTCTACTTTATTATATGTCAGAATCCTTCTCCCCGTCATATTCTGTTAATAAAAAACATAAAATGGAAGCAGATATTATGAATGAAGAGCAGATTTCACAGACTTTACTGGATCAGATGGTCAGTTCTGACCGCGGACAGATGATAAAAGCCGCCATTCCTTATCTTCCGCCAAAAGGACAGCAGATTTTCTCAGTCTATGAAAAAGCGGTTGAATTTATCAATACGGTTTCTGTTTTCAACAAAAGAAGTTCCGGCAGCGATCTGTGTGCCATGAGCATGCCGCCCCAGAATCCGGTGGATATCATCAATGATATCCGCAGCTTCTGTTATGGTCCCAGCAGGGATAAATTAAATCAGATGGTAAATATGATGGCTATGGTTCAGATGCTGCAGCTCATGAATCAGCCTGCAGATGGTGAGAAGGAGGATTCCCATGAATGATGACTGGCGCAACAACCCGAAGCTTGCAGGCATGGATCGTTCCAAGCTTGATATGCTTCAGAATCTGGCTTCCCAGGGAAGTTCAAAGGGTGCAAATGAGATGCTGCCTTTCCTGATGAGTGCAGCTGCTCAGGGGAAAAAAGGCGGTCTGAAATTTAATGCTGATGAGATTTCTGCGATCATTGAAGTGCTGAAGATGGGGAAATCTCCCGCAGAGGCACAAAAACTTGATAAAGTGGTGAACCTTATGAAAATGATGCGGTGACCAAGCCCCCACCCACTGCTTATTGCTTTTCGCAGACTCCGCAGGAAACTTACCTGATTCGGTTAATACGAATTGCTATGATAACAAAAAGAGTACATTTCATCAACTTTCCGAAATGTACTCTTATGTTCAGTAATGTAACTTGTCACCAATTATTATCTGTCACATTTGTGCAATCTGTCGCAGATGAATGTCAGTGCCTGTACAACTGCCTGGTCTCTGATACTTTTTCTGTCACCTTCGAAATGAAATTCCCTCACAGTTGTCTTTCCTGCACAGTAACATCCCATAAATACGGTTCCCACCGGTGTCTCCTCTGTTCCACCGCCCGGACCTGCAAGCCCTGTCACAGAGAGACAGACATCGGTTTTGGCTGCTTTCGCACCGCCTTTTGCCATCTGTCTGGCACATTTGGCTGAGACAGCACCTTCTTTCTTCAGTGTGCTCTTCTTTACTCCAAGACATTTTCTTTTGGCGCGGTTTGTATATGTGACATAACCACACATAAATACCTCCGAAGCTCCCGGTACATTTACGATGTCCGCTGCTACCGCACCGCCTGTACAGGACTCGGCAAGAGACAGTGTCATTTTCTTTTTTTTCAGGAGTCCTACAACTGTTTCTTCTAATGCTGTTTCCTCTAATGCTGATTCTTCTGATGCTTCCTTTTCTGAAGCCATATTTAAATCCTTCTTTCTAATCCTGCATGGACAGAACACTCCTGTTCTGCCAGATATATGTGATCAGGGAAATAACGGTAAGTGCCAGGGAAAGCCAGATAAATATCTGTTCCAGAATATCAAACACTCCGCCCAGATCGATCAGCAGTAAAATGATCATGATCATCTGGGAAACCGTCTTGAATTTGCCCCAGTAGTTTGCCGCGATCACAACACCGTTCTCGGCTGCGATCAGACGGAATCCGCTGATAATAAATTCTCTTCCTATAATAATGATAACAAACCATGCCGGAAGTTTTTCCAGTTCAATAAAACAGATCATTGCAGAACATACAAGAAGCTTGTCTGCAAGAGGATCCATGAATTTACCAAAGTTTGTCACCAGATTGTATTTTCTGGCAAGCTTTCCGTCAAACCAGTCGGTCACACTTGCAACAACAAAAATAGCAAGTGCTATATAGCGGTTTGCCTCACCGCCCAGGTCTGTAAGCATAAACAGTACAAGAAACGGAACCAGGATCATTCTGGCTACTGTAAGTTTATTCGGTGTATTCATCTGCCAACTCTCCTATCAAATCATATTCCAGTGCACCGGTCACACGTACCTTTGCAAAATCTCCTGTCATCAGGAGTTCTCCTGTCTGCACAAAAATATAACCGTCGACCTTTGGTGCATCTCCGTAAGTTCTGCCAATGTATGCGCTCTCATCTGCAACTTTTCCCTCGATCATCACGAGAAGTTCCTGTCCAATACGGTCAGTTCCCTTATCATAGGAGATCTCCTGCTGAAGCTCCATGATCTCGTCACGTCTGGCCTCTTTGACTTCTTCCGCAACCTGATCAGGCATCGTTGCTGCAGGTGTATCTTCTTCCGGTGAGTAAGTAAATACTCCCAGACGGTCAAATTCCATCTCATCCACAAAGCTCATCAGCTCTTCGTGGTCTTCCTGTGTTTCCCCGGGGAATCCGGAGATCAGAGTGGTACGGAGCACGATGTCAGGAATCTCCCGACGAAGCTTATTTACAATCTCCACCAGCTCTGCCTGTGTTGTCCTTCTTCCCATTCTCTTTAAGATACGGTCACTTGCATGCTGGATTGGAAGATCCAGATAATGGCAGATCTTCTTCTCCTCTTTCATGGTCTGGATCAGTTCATCGTAAATTTCCTCCGGATAGCAGTAAAGCACGCGGATCCAGCGGATTCCTTTGATCTTGCATAACTCTTTCAGGAGGATATGAAGAGATTTCTTTCCATATATATCAGTTCCATATACGGTTGTCTCCTGTGCGACAAGGATCAGCTCTTTTACGCCTTCCTCTGCCATCTCCTTTGCCTGTGTTACCAGACGTTCCATCGGAACGCTTCGGAATTTACCGCGAAGTTTCGGGATGATACAATAGGTGCAGTGTTTATCACAGCCTTCTGCTATCTTGAGGTATCCGAAATGTCCGCCTGTTGTGAGAACACGTTTGCCAAGCTTTTCCGGAAGATAATCAATATCTTTAAATTCCTGAAAGTGTTTTCCTTCCATTGCTTCACGGATTGCCTTAAGGATGTCTCCGTAGGAAGTTGTGCCAAGTACTGCATCTACTTCCGGTACTTCCTCAATGATCTCGTTCTTATAACGCTGTGCCATACATCCTGTGACAACCAGGACTTTACAGCTCCCGGTTTTCTTGTATTCTGCCATCTCAAGGATGGTGTTGACGCTCTCTTCCTTTGCGTCATTGATAAAGCAGCAGGTGTTCACCACAATGGCCTCTGCTTCAGTTTCATCATCTACGATCTCGAACCCGTTACCTGTAAGAAGTCCAAGCATTTCTTCGGAATCTACAAGGTTCTTGTCACAGCCTAATGATACGAATAATAATTTCATAAATTCTCCTATAAGAATGTGCCTGAAAATATACCTCTGTAATTCTCAGACACATCCGTTTGTTTATCTATTGTGTTACCATCAGTTCTTACTCTTCAGTTGTTTCCTCAGATACTGTTTCTGCTGTTGTTTCAGAATTTTCAGAAGTTTCTGCGATTTCAGATGTCTGTGTTGATTCTTCTGAGGTTTCTTCTGTCTGTGCCTCAGCTGTCTGTGCTGTTCCTTCTTCATCCTCTTCTTCCGGAGCAAGGATCTTTACTTTTCCTTTGTAGAGCTCGTCGATCGCAACTGAGAGAGGTTTCTTGCCTGCTGCACCCTCTACCATTGGTTTGGAACCTGCGATGATCTGGCGTGCACGTTTACTTGCAGCAAGTACAAGGGAATAACGGCTGTTAAGGGACATTGTTGTATCGTCGTCCTCACTGTTTGTATTGATTGCTTCGATTAATTCTGTATAAGACGGATGTATCATGTATTTTCTCCTTTCTTTTAAGCGGTCTGGGCCGCATGTTTATCATTTCTGAAATGCTTTTGTCTGCTTCTGGATATCCGCGATAAATTCTGTATTTCTGGATGCTCTGGAATGTTCGCTCACAATAATCTGATGAAGATGGTCCACGCATTCCTCCACAGTATCGTTGACAAGAATATAGTCATACTGTCCCATACCCTCTGCCTCTTCACCGGCTCTTGCAAGTCTGTCTGCGATCACCTGTGCGGTTTCTGTTCCTCTGCCTGTGAGGCGGCGTTCCAGTTCCTCCACAGTCGGCGGGGTTACAAAGACTAAAAGTGCTTCCGGTATTTTCTCTTTGATCTTCATTGCGCCCTGGATCTCAATCTCAAGGATCACATTTCTGCCTGCCTGAAGCTGCTCTTCGACATAAGAGCGTGGGGTACCGTAATAATTTTCCACATACCGGGCATATTCAAGCAATGCATCCTCTTCGATCAGCTTCTCAAATTCATCCCTTGTACGGAAGAAATATTCTCTGCCGTCCTCTTCACCGGGACGGGGTTTTCTGGTTGTTGCGGAGACAGATAATGCATAACCATCATATTTCTCCATGAGGCGTTTCATTACTGTGCCTTTTCCTGCACCGGAAAATCCGGAAACCACTACTAAAATTCCTTTATTCATGGGTCTCTCCCTTATCCTCGTTTTCATATATTTCTGCAAATCTCCGGGCAATGGTCTCAGGCTGAAGTGCGCTGAGCACCAGATAATCGTCGCTTGTGACGATCACTGCTTTTGTCTTTCGCCCCTGAGTTGCATCAATCAGTGACCGGGTTCCCTTTATGCTCTGCACCATTCTTTTTACAGGTGCCGCATCCGGGCTTACCACTGCCACGATTTTCTGTGAATTGACTACATTTCCAAAACCGATATTAATAAGTCTTGCCACGTTTTCTCCCTCTATTCTACGTTCTGGATCTGTTCTCTGACTTTCTCGATCTCTGTTTTCAGATCAATGGCAATGTTGGAGATCTCCAGATCACTTGATTTGGATAAAATCGTGTTTGCTTCTCTGTTCATTTCCTGTGCCATGAAGTCCAGTTTGCGTCCGATGCCTTCTTTCTCTGTTGTGAGCATCTTTTTCATATTCCTGATGTGGCTGTGAAGGCGGACGGTTTCCTCATCATTGCAGATTTTGTCTGAAAACAGGATGACTTCTGCTGCGATGCGGTTGTCGTCGATCTGTGTGTCTTCCAGCAACTCGGAAACTTTTGCTTCCAGTTTGGTCCTGTAGGCATTGACTACTTCCGGAGAGCGGGCTTCTACACGTAATACTTTTTCTTCAAGGCTGTCCAGTTTTCCGATAAGGTCTTTCTCAAGATTTCTGCCTTCCAGTATCCTTGTCTGGACAAATTTCTCACATGCCTCGCGAAGGGGCGGTTCCAGAGATTCCCAGAGTGCTTCCTCATCAACAGACTGTTCTTCCATGACAAGTACCTCCGGATAGCGTGACAGGGTGCTGACTTTGATATCGTAGTCAAGGTCAAAGTCCTGCTGCATCTGTTTAAGACAGGTGATGTATTCGGATGCGAGTTCTCTGTTGTATTTGAGAGCTCCGTTGTCCAGGGTGTAGTCTTCGTATGTGATGTATACATCAACTTTGCCTCTCTGGATGTAGGTTTTCATCAGGTTTCTGACTGCGCCTTCCAGGAAATTGAGTTTTCTGGGCATTTTGATGCTGAGGTCCAGGTATCTGTGGTTGACAGATTTTAGTTCGATTGTTATTTTTCTTTCTTTGGTCACGACTTCTGCCCGGCCGAAACCTGTCATGCTTTTTATCATAGTTTTTCTCTCTTTGTCTGTCTTATTAGTGTCGGGGTATGTGTTCCTGTTCTGGTTTACATACAGATTTATTATAGTTCATTATAGAATGGGAGTCAAACATTTTTTCGTTGATGGCGGTAGGAAATGTGTGGTATACTAGCAGAAGGGACGGCGCAGGTGGGACGCAGATAGGACGCAGGAGAAAATAAATAGTTCCGGGCGCGGTTTCGGGGTTTAGTCAACTCTAAGGCTTCGGAAATCTGCTAAAGGCATGAAAAAAACAGCAAAACTCGCTTCGCTCAGACAGGTTGCTGTTTTTTTCATAACGCAGATTCCCGAAGCCTAAGAGTTACTACAACCCCTGCAAATGCGCCCGGAACTATTTATTTTCTCCTGCTGGTGACTGGCTGTGGGAGGTATATGGTATATTTAATTGGACGGCTTTCAGAAAGGCCTGTTATATTAGAGTTTGTTTGTCAGAAAGGGCTTCGCCTTTCTGACGTAAAACGTTGATTATTCTGACTAACTGATTTGTTTTTTCTTTTCTTGATCGTACTGTCGTATTGATTGAGTTTTGATTATTTTTACTGATTATTTTTTAAAGGAGTGTTTTTATATGGCTTTTGATGGGATTACGATTGCGGCTATGGTGAAGGAGCTGCATTTGAATTTGGATGGTGGACGATTTAATAAGATTGCTCAGCCGGAGGCGGATGAGCTTTTGATTACGGGGAAGGGGGCGAATGGGCAGTGCAGGCTGCTGCTTTCGGCCAGTGCTTCTCTTCCGCTGATTTATTTTACTTCTAAGAATAAGCCCAGTCCTATGACTGCGCCTAATTTCTGTATGTTGCTGCGTAAGCATATTGGAAGTGCGAGGATTTCGGATATCAGGCAGCCGGGGATGGAGCGTGTGGTGATGTTTGAGCTGGAGCATCTGAATGAGCTGGGAGATCCCTGTAAGAAGGTTCTTATCATGGAGCTGATGGGCAAGCACAGTAATATTATTTTCTGTGATGATAAGGGGATGATCCTGGATAGTATCAAGCATGTTTCTTCTCATATGAGTTCTGTGCGTGAGGTGCTTCCGGGAAGGGAGTATTTTATTCCGAAGACGCAGGATAAGCTGGATCCGCTGACTGTGAGTGAGGAGGAGTTCTGTGATGTTGTGTGCAGGAAGCCATGTAATGTTTCCAGGGCTGTTTACTCTTCTCTTACTGGAATCAGTCCGGTTGTTGCGGAGGAGATCTGTTTCAGGGCTTCGATCGACGGGAGTGATGCAGCGCAGTCTCTGGATGAGGCGGCGAGGGTGCATTTGTATCATACGTTCCGCAGGCTGATGGATCAGGTTGTGGAGGGGGATTTTTCTCCGAATATTGTTTACCGGGGGGAAGAACCTGTGGAGTATGGTGTGTTTGCGTTCCAGCAGTATGGACCGGAGTATCATTCTGTGGAGTTTGAGAGTGTTTCACAGATGCTGGAGACTTATTATGCGACGAAGAATACGCTGACGCGTATCCATCAGAAGTCTTCGGATCTGAGAAGGATCGTGCAGACTGCGCTGGAGCGTAACCGTAAGAAGTTGAGTCTGCAGGAGAAGCAGATGAAGGATACTGCGAAGAAGGAGAAGTATAAGGTTTACGGGGAGCTGATCAATACTTACGGGTATGGGCTGGAGGATGGATGTAAGTCGTTTAAGGCTCTGAATTATTATACCAATGAGGAGATTACCATTCCTCTTGATCCTACTATGACTCCGGCGGAGAATTCCAAGAAGTATTTTGACAAGTATGGAAAGCTGAAGCGTACGGAGGAGGCTCTGACTGAGCAGATTGCAGATACGAGAAGTGAGATTGAGCATCTGGAGTCTGTTTCCAATGCTCTGGATATTGCTCTGGCTGAGAGTGATCTGGCACAGATCAAGGAAGAGCTGATGGAGTATGGGTATATTAAGAAGCATTATGACCACAGGAAGGGGCAGAAGGCGCAGAGTAAGTCTAAGCCGTTCCATTATGTGACTGAGGATGGGTATGATATTTATGTGGGAAAAAATAATTTCCAGAATGATGAACTTACCTTTAAGTTTGCCACAGGGAATGACTGGTGGTTTCATGCCAAGAAGATGGCCGGTTCGCATGTGGTCGTGAAGTCTAAGGACGGCGAACTGCCGGATCATATCTTTGAGATTGCGGGACAGCTTGCCGCTTATTATTCCAAAGGACGTACTGCCCCTAAGGTGGAGATTGATTATATCCAGAAGAAGCAGGTGAAAAAACCTGCAGGGGCGAAGCCCGGATTTGTGGTTTATTATACAAATTATTCGCTGATGGCTGAACCGTCATTAAAAGGAGTCAGGGAAGTCTGATCATACTGTTGTATAGTTACAAATATTAAAAGAATTGCGGGAGCTGCTTTGCAGCGGAGTAAGTAATTCGTGGATGTCAGGTCAGGGGTGAAATACCTTTTGACCCTGACATTATATAACAATAATTAAGGAGAATTTCTTTTTATGAGTATTTTGAATGTTGAACATCTGACACATGGTTTCGGAGACAGGGCGATTTTTAATGATGTGTCTTTCCGCCTGTTAAAGGGCGAGCATATTGGACTGGTTGGTGCCAACGGGGAAGGTAAATCTACTTTCTTTAATATTGTAACCGGAAAGCTGATGCCGGATGAGGGTAAGATTGAATGGGCAAAGAATGTACGTGTCGGCTATCTGGACCAGCATTCTGTCCTTTCTCAGGGTATGTCCATCCGTGACGTGCTGAAGTCTGCATTCTCTTATCTCTTTGAGATGGAGGAAAGAATGAATGGGATCTGTGACTCTCTTGGCACTGCTTCTCCTGAGGAGATGGATACTCTGATGGAGGAGCTGGGAACTATTCAGGATACCCTTACCATGCATGATTTCTATGTGATCGATGCGAAGGTGGAGGAAGTTGCCAGAGCCCTGGGACTTCTGGATATCGGACTGGAACGTGATGTTACAGACCTGAGTGGTGGTCAGAGAACCAAAGTTCTGCTTGGCAAGCTGCTTCTGGAGAAGCCGGATATCCTGCTTTTGGACGAGCCTACCAACTATCTGGATGAGGAACATATCGAATGGCTGAAGCGTTATCTGCAGGATTATGAGAATGCATTTATCCTTATCTCCCACGATATTCCGTTTCTGAATTCTGTTATCAATCTGGTTTATCATATGGAGAATCAGGAACTGAACCGTTATGTCGGGGATTATGACCATTTCCAGGAAGTGTATGAGGTGAAGAAGGCTCAGCTTGAGGCTGCTTACAGACGCCAGCAGCAGGAAATCAGTGAACTGAAGGATTTCGTCGCAAGAAATAAGGCCAGGGTTTCTACAAGAAATATGGCAATGTCCAGACAGAAGAAGCTGGATAAGATGGATGTGATCGAGCTTGCTGCCGAGAAGCCGAAGCCTGAGTTTCATTTTAAATACGGACGCACTCCGGGGAAATATATTTTCGAAACGAAGGATCTGGTTATTGGTTATAATGAACCCCTTTCCAGACCTGTTACTCTCTCTATGGAAAGAGGAAATAAGATTGCGTTGGTTGGTGCAAACGGTATCGGTAAGACAACTTTACTGAAGAGTATTCTGGGGTTGATCCCGTCTCTGAAGGGTTCCTGCGAACTTGGGGAGAATCTTCAGATTGGATATTTTGAGCAGGAAGTCAAAGGTGATAACAAGACTACCTGTATTGATGAGATCTGGGCGGAGTTTCCGTCTTATACTCAGTATGAGGTGCGGTCTGCTCTCGCCAAATGCGGTCTGACTACCAAGCATATTGAAAGTCAGGTACGTGTACTGAGTGGCGGGGAGCAGGCGAAGGTGCGTCTGTGTAAGCTGGTGAATAAAGAAACGAACATTCTGCTTCTGGACGAGCCTACCAATCATCTGGATGTGGATGCAAAAGAAGCTTTGAAGCAGGCATTGATCGAATATAAGGGAAGCATTCTCCTGATCTGCCATGAACCAGAGTTTTACCGCGATGTGGTTTCTCAGGTATGGGACTGCAGTAAATGGACTACAAAAGTATTATAATAATTGGTACATGAAGGGTTATTACAAATGAGTAAAGCAAAAACTGTGGATCTGACTTCCGGTCCGATCCTGAAAACTCTGGCAGAGCTGGCTCTGCCTATCATGATTTCTTCCATGCTGGGAACAGCATACAGTATTATGGATATGGCATGGATTGGACTGCTTGGTGCAAAGGCGGTTGCAGGCGTGGGAGTAGGCGGAATGTATGTCTGGCTCTCCCAGGGACTTGCATCCCTGTCAAGAATGGGCGGACAGGTAAATACAGCTCAGGCATGCGGGCGCAAAGATTATGACCAAGCACGTTCCTATGCTGCCGGTTCTCTGCAGCTCACTGCACTGTCCGGCATTTTGTTTGCTGCTGTCTGTGTTATTTTCATACAGCCTCTGCTGGGATTTTTTAATCTGACCGACGCAGAAACTTATACTGCTGCCAGATCTTATACATTGATCACCTGTGGACTGATCCTTTTTTCTTATCTGAATCTGACGTTGACCGGACTCTCTACTGCGCAGGGCGATTCCCGCACTCCCCTGCTTGCAAACTTTATCGGGCTTGCAGGAAATATGATCCTGGATCCGCTGCTGATCCTTGGCATCGGACCTTTCCCGAGGCTGGAGGTTGCCGGAGCCGCTATTGCGACAGTAAGTTCACAGATTCTGGTTTTTGTAGTGATGGTTCTGCGTATCCGGCATTCCAGACTGGAGCCCAATGTTTTACAGCATCTGAATCTGCTGTCTGTTTTTCCAAAAGAATATTATAAGCACATCTTCAGGATCGGGTTTCCCACAGCTATACAGGGAAGCATTTACTGTTTCATCTCCATGGTTCTGACCCGTATGGTTTCCGGTTATGGTGCTGCCGCTATTGCAACGCAGCGTGTTGGCGGACAGATTGAATCCGTATCCTGGAATACTGCTGATGGTTTTGCTTCAGCACTGAATGCTTTTATTGCCCAAAATTACGGTGCACGAAAAAAAGACCGTATCCGTAAAGGTTACAGTCTGTCATTTCGCGTTCTCACAATTTGGGGCCTGTTTGTCACTGCAGCTTTTGTCTTTCTTCCGGAACCAATTGCCAGGTTATTTTTCCACGAAAAAGAAGCTCTGGATACTGCTGTCAATTATCTGGTCATTATCGGATTCAGTGAAGTCTTTATGTCCATTGAGCTGATGACAGTGGGCGCATTATCAGGACTTGGACGCACCAGATTATCCAGTACGATCAGTGTGATCCTGACAGGCTCACGAATCCCGCTGGCATTGATCCTGACACATGCGGGAATGGGATTAAATGGTGTATGGTGGGCGCTTACAATCTCTTCTATCGTGAAGGGAATCGTGTTTACACTGACATTCCGGCATATCAGCAGGCGGTTGCCTGAAAAGGTCTAAAGGTTTCTTAATACAGCTGGCAAACTCAAAAGAGGACTGTTCAGAAAAATTTCTGTCAGTCCTCTTTTTACTGTTTCTATTATTTCGCAACAAAGTTTACGATCTTGTTCGGTACATAAATCTCTTTGATAAGGTTCTTGCCTTCCAGGAAGGAAGCAATTCTCTCGTCTGCTTTGGCGATCTCGAATGCTTTTTCTTTTTCACATCCGTTAGGGATTACGATTGTTCCTCTTACTTTACCGTTTACCTGTACACCAATCTCAACGGTCTTGGCAATTGTTTTGCCTTCATCGTATTTCGGCCATTCGGAAACTGCCAGTAAGCCTTCACCTCCGATGAATTCCCAGATTTCTTCGCAGATATGCGGTGCGAACGGACTAAGCAGTTTGATAAAGATGGTAAGGTCATCTTTGCTTAAGTGTCCTTCTGCTGTGATCTCATTAATGAGTGTCATCAGGCTGGCGATCGCTGTATTGAATTTCAGGTTCTCGATATCAGAAGAAACTTTCTTGATGGTACGGTGGAGTTTCATCTCCAGTTCATCAGATACGGATTCTTCAGAAAGGATATCTGTCAGCCCTGCAACACGGTCCAGGAACTTCTTACAGCCCTTTACAGAGTTCTCGCTCCATGGTGTAGCTGCGCCATAGTCACCCATAAACAGCACATAGGTACGAAGAGTATCTGCACCGTATTCTTCTACAATATCCAGCGGGTCAACTACATTACCCTTGGATTTACTCATTTTATCTCCGTCCGGTCCGAGGATCAATCCCTGGATGGAACGTTTTGCGTATGGTTCCGGTGTATTTACTACGCCAAGATCATACAGGAAATGATGCCAGAATCTGGAGTAGATCATATGTCTGGTAACGTGTTCCATACCACCATTGTACCAGTCAACAGGCATCCAGTATTTCAGTTTGTCCATATCTGCCAGTGCATTTGCATTGTGCGGATCTGTATATCTTAAGAAATACCAGGAAGATCCTGCCCACTGAGGCATAGTATCTGTCTCACGCTTCGCTGCAGCACCACATTTCGGGCATGTGCAGTTTACGAAAGAATCAATCTTTGCAAGTGGGGACTGTCCGTCTTCACCCGGCTCGAAGTCCTTTACATCCGGCAGGCGCAGCGGAAGTTCGTTCTCCGGAACTGCCACAACACCGCAGTTCGGGCAGTGGATAAGCGGGATTGGCTCACCCCAGTATCTCTGGCGGTTGAATGCCCAGTCTTTCATCTTATACTGAACACCGGCTTTACCGATTCCTTTTTTCTCCAGTTCTTCCAACATACGCTCAATAGAATCTTTCTTCTTTGCATATCCGTTCAGGAAATCGGAGTTTACCATTTCGCCGTCGCCTGTATAGGCTTCTTTGGAAATATCTCCGCCTTTGATAACTTCGATAATGTCGATGCCGAATTTCTTCGCGAAATCATAGTCACGCTGGTCGTGAGCAGGTACTGCCATGATAGCACCTGTACCATATCCCATCATTACATAGTCAGCAATGTAGATTGGAATTTTCTTACCGTTAACCGGGTTGATTCCCTCAAGTCCCTGGATTCTCACACCTGTTTTATCTTTTACAAGCTGAGTTCTCTCAAACTCTGTTTTCTTTGCACACTCATTACGATATGCAATGATCTCATCCATGTTTGTGATTTTATCTGCATATTTGTCAATGATCGGATGTTCCGGTGCGATTACCATGAATGTTACACCAAACAGAGTATCCGGTCTGGTTGTATAGATTTCAAGTTTCTCATCGATTCCGTCAACATCGAAGTTAACGAAAGCACCTTTTGATTTGCCGATCCAGTGGATCTGCTGCTGTTTTACATTATCCGGATAGTCTACATCTTTCAGACCTTCCAGAAGCTTATCTGCATACTGGGTGATTCTTAAATACCATACATCTTTTGATTTCTGAACAACATCGCTGTGGCAGATATCACATTTACCGCCCTGGCTGTCTTCATTGGAAAGGACTACTTTACAGTGCGGGCAGTAATTAACCAGTGTTCTGTCTCTGAATACAAGACCTTTTTCGAACATTTTCAGGAAAATCCACTGTGTCCATTTGTAGTAGTCTTCATCTGTTGTATCGATCACACGGTTCCAGTCAAAGGAAAATCCAACTTTCTTTAACTGGTTTGAGAATCTCTTGATGTTCTCATCTGTGATGATACGTGGATGTGTTCCGGTCTTTACCGCGTAGTTCTCTGTCGGGAGACCAAATGCATCAAATCCGATCGGGAAAAGTACATTATAGCCTTCCATACGACGTTTTCTGGAAATAACCTCCAGACTGGAATATGCTTTGATATGTCCTACGTGCATACCGGCACCGCTTGGATATGGGAACTCTACCAGACCATAGAATTTAGGTTTGTCACTGTTATCTTTGGCTTCGAAGACTTTGGCCTCTTCCCATTTTGCCTGCCACTTAGGCTCAATCTTTTTAAACAAGTATTTCATCTCTATACTTCCTCCAACATTTTGCTGTATGTGAACTACCCGGCAACAGAGTTACCAGGGCATCTGACTTAAGGCGAGATATCGTCTTTTTCAGGGTGCGTCCATGACACCACTACTGTTTGCTCCACTGAGCTACACAGTTGCTTTTATTATTTCCGGCGGTTTCAGTCCGATTATGGACATCTTATCCTAAAAATTTATTTTAATTCAACAAAGGCTGTTTGTCAATGTAACGTTTCGTTGTATCTAGTGTTTTTGCTTTAAAAATGGCACTTATTTCGCATTTTCGAGTAATACACCACTAGAGTGTGTCTGAAAAATCATTCCCGCAATCTGCACGCCCCACTTTGCGGGATATTTCACCCGAATTCAGTTGCCGTAGCCCGCTACGGCGCCCTCATCCGGGCAAAATATCCCACAAATTGTGACGCACATCTTGCAGAAAGCCTTTTTCAGACACACTCTAGTTCTGTCAACAAAACGTAAAAAACAGGACATTCCGCATCTCTGCAAAATGTCCTGCCATTTTTATTTCTTAACTATATTTTAATTACTGTGCTAACACAAATTACTGCTCTGTCAGTAATTACCCTTTTTTTATTCTTCGGCTTTATCCACTTTGCTTGCTCTTGCTTCGATTTCTTTTGCCTGGATATCATTCGGAGCCTGCTCGTAGCGTGCAAATTCATAGGAGAATTCTCCGCTTCCACCTGTCATAGAACGAAGATCTGTGGAATATCCATAAATCTCAAGCTGTGGAACATCTGCCTCAATAATGGTATTGCCCTGATGATCAGGAGTCATACCAAGAACACGGCCACGACGTTTGTTCAGGTCGCCCATAACATCACCGGTAAATTTATCCGGAACAGTTACTTTCATAGATACGATTGGCTCTAAGAGTACAGGTGATGCATCCATAAAGCCTTTCTTAAATGCAAGAATCGTTGCCATCTTGAATGCCATTTCTGAGGAGTCTACCGGATGATAAGATCCATCATATAAGGTAGCTTTCACACCAACTACAGGATATGCAGCCAGAGGTCCTTTTAATACGCATTCCTGAAGGCCTTTCTCAACTGCCGGGAAGTAGTTCTTCGGAACTGCACCACCAACTACAACCTGTTCAAATTCATAAGGTGTCTCCAGATCGCCTGATGGCTCGAAACGCATCTTAACATGTCCATACTGTCCATGTCCACCGGACTGTTTCTTATGTTTACCCTCTACATCTGCATTCTTACGGATCGTCTCGCGGAACGGAACCTTCGGTTTGCTCAGCTCAACATCTACTTTGTAGCGTTCTTTTAATTTATTCATAACGATATCGAGATGCTGATCACCGATACCATAGATAAGGCTCTGACGGTTTGCACTGTCATTTACTACACGAAGTGTCTTGTCTTCACTCATCATCTTCGCAAGTGCCTGGGAAATCTTATCCTCATCACCCTTCTTCACTGCTTTAAATCTCTTGCAGGTATATGGTGTGGAAAGGAGTGCCTTCGGATAAAGAATCGGATTTGCTTTTGTCGCAAGGCTGTCACCAGTCTGTACGCTGTTTAATTTGGCAATTGCACCAATATCACCGGCATGAAGTTCCGGAACCTCGATCGGTTTGGATCCTTCAAGTACATATAATTTATTCAGACGTTCTTCTTCGCCTTTCTCTACGTTTAATAAAGTGTCATCGGATTTGATAACACCGGAGCATACTTTAATAAGAGAATATTTGCCAAGGAACGGGTCTGCAATTGTTTTCCACACATATGCGGATTTCACTTTCGTGAAGTCGTAGTTTGCTTCAAAGATCTCATTTGTCTTCTGAGCGATTCCATTGCAGGAGCGTTTGTCCGGGCTTGGGAAATATCCGCAGATATCATCCAGTAAGTTGGATACACCGCGAAGATTAATCGGTGAGCCCATGCATACAGGTACGATAGATGCTTCCTGTACGTTCATTGCAAGTGCTGCGGAAACCTCTGTTACTGAGAATGTATCACCTTCAAAATAACGGTCCATGAATTCCTCGCTGGTCTCTGCAACAGATTCCATAAGGATATCGTGATATTTCTCCAGATATTCATCCAAGTATTCAGGAATCGGGCATTCCTCTTTCTTACCTTTATCTATGTACTTACGTCCTGCCTGTTTTACAACATTTACATATCCTACAAATTTGCCGTCTTCACGAATCGGGAAGTGAAGCGGTGCGATCTTCTTGCCGTAGAGTTCAGTGAGCTGTTCTACTACTTTACGGTAGCTGACATCATCTACGTCCATATCTGTGACAAAGATCATTCTCGGAAGTTTATATTTCTCACATAAGTTCCATGCCTTCTGTGTTCCAACCTGAACGCCTGCTTTACCGGAAACTACAATGATCGCTGCATCTGCTGCGCTTACTGCTTCTTCTACTTCGCCTACGAAATCGAAATATCCGGGAGTATCCAGCACATTGATCTTTACCTTATCCCATGGTACCGGGATCAATGTGGTAGAAATGGAAAAATGTCTCTTAATCTCTTCTTTGTCATAATCGCTGACAGTATTTCCGTCTTCTACTCTTCCGAGACGGTTAGTCATTCCTGCTAAGTAAGCCATTGCTTCTGCCAGTGTAGTTTTGCCAGCGCCCCCATGACCTAAAAGGACTACATTTCTAATTCGGTCAGTTCTAAATACATCCATGTTGCGTACCTCCCTGTTTGTCTGTTATGTTATTGCCGCCTGCAACGTCCGCAGCAACGATATGGCTATATATTACTAAATTTTTTTATATTTTTCAAGTATTTTATGAAATTTTAACATCTTTTTTTGTGAACTTCTTGTAAATTGATGAGCATTTTATATATTTTCAGTAATTTTCATGGATCTCGACTGTGAATTTTATCTCAAGTGTGCAGCTGGCTGACTGATTTTGATTGTACGAATATTTATAGTGCATCGTTTTTTCAGTTGACTATAACAGTCTTCGTAACCAGAGTGCGAAAGATATGGAAGATATCTGCATATGATACGGCGTTCGCTTTGTCGCTTTAAATTATTTATGTATAAAAGTGCCGTATGAATTGACTTTTCAAATCATATCCTTTAAAATAGTAAATTATGAAATCATGTAACTGTTCCGTATTTTCACAGTTACGAATAATGTTACCTGAAAGGATGCAAAAACCACTATGAAAACTATCGGTTTTATCGGTCTCGGACTGATTGGCGGATCAATTGCCAAGGCCATCCGAAAATACCATGAAGACTACCGACTTCTTGCTTATGATCAGGATCGGGAAACACTTGCTGCAGCAGTAAGCAGCAATATGATCGATGCTGTATGCGAAGAACATGATGAACGTTTCAGGAGCTGCGATTATATTTTCCTGTGTGCTCCTGTAGAATTTAATGTAAAATATCTTGAATATTTCAAAGACAATATCGGTCCTGACACGATCCTCACAGATGTTGGAAGTGTCAAGGGCATTATCCATAAAGAAGTAGAACGTCTTGGAATGGAATCCCGTTTTATCGGAGGTCATCCAATGGCCGGTTCTGAGAAGACCGGATTCGAAGCTTCCAGTGACCGTCTGATTGAGAATGCTTACTATATTATTACTCCGGGCGGTGAAGTTGCACTGGAACGCCTGACAGATTTCACAGAGATGATTTCTTCCCTTGGTGCGATCCCGATGGTCCTTACAAGTGAAGAACACGATTTCATCACTGCCGGAGTCAGCCATCTGCCTCATATTATTGCTTCTGCACTGGTAAATCTTGTCAATATGCTGGACAGTGATCAGGAATATATGAAAACGATTGCAGCCGGAGGTTTCCGTGATATCACACGTATTGCTTCTTCTTCTCCAATTATGTGGGAGCAGATCTGTGTGGAAAATAATCAGAATATCTCCAATGTTCTGGATGACTACATCCGCCTGCTGGTTCAGATCAAATGTTTTGTGGATAACAAGGACTCCAGGAGTCTGTATCAGATGTTTGCAAGTTCCAGGGATTACCGTGATTCTATTGATGTGGTAGACAATGGTCTGCTGAAAAAGGCTTATGTCCTGTATCTTGATATTGCGGATGAGGCCGGCGGTATTGCTACGATTGCCACTATCCTTGCAATGGAGAAGATCAGCATTAAAAATATCGGTATCATTCACAACCGTGAATTTGAGGAAGGTGTCCTCAAAATTGAATTCTACGACGGAATCTCTATGGAAAAGGGTGCCGCACTCCTTAAAAAAAGAAATTATATTGTCTACGAACGCTAAACAGATCACCCTTTGACATTCATTTCAAAAATATTTTGTCAAAAGCAGATTGCTATAAATAGCTGCAGGGAAATACAGAAATATTATAAAAACAGGCAGGAATCAAACATGGAAATAAAAAAACAGACAAACCTCAGAGGAGAACTCACTGTACCCGGAGATAAATCCATTTCTCATCGTGCAGTCATGTTCGGTTCTCTTGCACAGGGTACTACAAAGATCACACATTTTCTTGAGGGAGCTGACTGCCTCTCTACAATCTCCTGTTTCCGGAAAATGGGAATCGATATTGAAAGAAATGCTTCCGAAATCCTCGTTCATGGAAAGGGACTTCACGGACTCAGTGCTCCGTCTGAAACTCTGGATGTGGGAAACAGCGGGACTACCACAAGACTGATCTCCGGAATTCTGGCAGGACAGTCTTTTACCAGCGAATTAAACGGCGACGCTTCCATTCAGTCCCGTCCAATGAAAAGGATTATGACTCCTCTTCTGTCTATGGGCGCTGATATCGTAAGTCTGAGGGGCAATGGATGCGCACCTTTGCGTATTACAGGAAGGCCTTTACATGCCGCTCATTATCAGTCACCGGTTGCTTCCGCACAGGTAAAATCCTGCGTGCTTCTGGCTGGTATGTATGCAGATGGGATTACCAGCGTTACTGAGCCGGTACTTTCCAGAAATCATACGGAGATCATGCTGAATTATTTCGGCGCAAATGTAAATTCCCGGGGAACAACTGCTTCTATTGAACCGGAGCCTGTGCTGAACGGACGCGAGATTAAAGTTCCCGGAGATATTTCTTCTGCTGCTTACTTTATCGCAGCAGGGCTTCTTACTCCCGGAAGTGAGATTCTTCTTAAAAATGTAGGCATTAATCCAACCAGAGACGGAATGCTTCGTGTATGTAAGGCTATGGGGGCTGATATTACTCTGCTGAATGCAAGTACAGAGGGTGAGCCTACCGCTGACCTGCTGATCCGCACAAGCAGTCTTCACGGAACCACTGTTGAGGGTGAGATCATTCCCACACTGATCGATGAAATCCCGATGATCGCTGTAATGGCAGCTTTTGCAGAGGGGACTACTGTTATCAGGGACGCACAGGAGCTGAAGGTAAAAGAATCCGACCGTATCGCAGTGGTAACAGAAGGACTGAAACGCATGGGAGCTGATATTCAGCCGACTGATGACGGAATGATCATCCATGGAGGAAAGCCACTTCATGGTGCCGAGATCAATTCTTATCTTGATCACCGTATTGCCATGTCCTTTGCTGTTGCAGGTACAATTTGTGACGGTACACTTACTATCAAAGATGGGGACTGCGTTAAAATTTCCTATCCGGAATTCTATGAAAATCTGTACTCTCTCGGAAAATAGCAACTGTCATTTATAATTATGCTGCTGTCAACATATCATTTTTTTATGTTTGTTGACAGCAGCATAATTTTTACTGTTCACCTGTAATATCCCGCAAGATGTTTTTTTATCCTGCATATCTTTTGTCTTTCTGTACATACTTTTCATAACAAAGCATAATTTGCAATTCCTATTTACAGTATCTTCATACTCTCTCAGATTGTATTTTTATAGATACTTGAGAAATTTTATCCAAAATAGTCTTTTCTTTTTCCGATAAATCGGTTATAATGTGAATCGTCAGAAGATTGTTATTATTTTAACATTATTCGATTTGTTTTACTATAGCAGGATTTCAAACTCTGATGGTCTGGATTAAGATGCATTATTTATGAGGATTGCTATAAACACTGATATTATAATTTTCACGGTGAGTATACCATACAGGTATACAGCCAGAGAGGAGCTAACATTTATGAAAATCTTATTTTACGGCACAAAAAACTACGACGAAGAATTTTTCGAGAAGCTTCTTCCTTCCTATCCGGGAATTACAATTAAATTTACCGAAGCAAATATTCACGAAGAAACTGCTTCCCTTGCAAAAGGATATGAGGCAATCTGCGCTTTTGTAAACGCTGATCTGAGCACTCCTGTTATCGAAGAGCTGAATGCTCAGGGTGTAAAACTGATTCTTATGCGCTGCGCAGGATATAACAATGTAGATCTGGAAACTGCTCACAAATTCGGAATGAAGGTTCTGCGTGTTCCGGGATATTCTCCGGAAGCTGTGGCTGAGCATGCAATGGCACTTGCGCTGACAGCAAACCGCCACACACATAAAGCATACATCAAATGCCGCGAAAACAACTTCTCTTTAAGTGGTCTGATGGGACTTAATTTCTATCAGAAAACTGCCGGAATCATTGGTACCGGAAAAATTGGCCAGGCAATGGCAAAAATCTGCAAAGGTTTTGGTATGAGAGTTATCGCTTACGATCTTTTCCCGAATAAGAGCCTGGATTATCTGGAATATGTATCTCTGGATGAGCTTCTGGCAACCAGTGATCTCATCAGTCTTCACTGCCCGCTTACAGAAGAAACCAAACACATCATCAATGAAGAAACTATCGCCAAAATGAAAGATGGTGTAATTCTTGTAAACACTTCCCGCGGCGGCCTGATCAAGACAGAGGACCTGATCTCCGGAATCCGTGATCATAAGTTCTTTGCAGTAGGACTGGATGTTTATGAAGAAGAAACTGATTTCGTATTCGAGGATATGTCCGAGCGTATTCTGCAGAGCTCCATTACCCAGCGCCTGCTCTCCTTCCCGAATGTAGTGATGACTTCTCATCAGGGATTCTTTACAAAAGAAGCACTGACTAACATTGCCGAGACTACTCTCGAAAATGCGAAAGCATTTATGGATGGGAACGAACTGAAGAACGAGGTTCTTTCCTGATAATTACAGAAATATGATCAGGGGGCTGTCGCAATAATAATTCCAGCGACAGCCCCCTTGTGATTATTTTTCAGTTTTAGTTTCTGATTTCGTTGTATCTGCAGAATCTGATGTTTCAGTTTTATCCGCAGATTTTTTTGCAGAAGAATCTGAAGTTTCTGCTTTATCTGTATTTTCCGTTTTATCTGTAGTTTCTGTTGCATCTGTAGTATCTGTAATGTCAGCGGTCTCTTCCTCAGGCTCATCAATCTGTTTCATATCCTCGTCAGAAGTATCTGCATCCATTTCATTCAGCTCTTCTTCTGTCAGCGGTTCAAGATCATCCTGATAAATTTCCTTATTTGTAATATCATCTTCTGACTTCTTCCCACATCCGGCAAGACCGATGGATGCCAGAAGCATTCCTGTAATCATAAAGTATTTTATTTTTTTCATTTTAATCATCCTTTCGTCTGTTCCACATAACACAAATGGTGTTTCATTTTCAGATAATATTTATTCTGCTGTTCTCAATCTGCCTGCCAGATCTTTTATTTCCTGTATGATATCTTCTCTGTCTCTGACCGGCACTTTGTCTGTACGGTTTACATATACAGTCCCCAGACTGTCACAGCTCATCTGACGAAGCAGCATCTCTGCCGTACTTTCCGCTTTTTCTCTGGGTCCGATACTTCCTGCTGTCAGCAGAACTGCTCCTGTTTTCTTCTTAGGAACAGGTTCTTCTTTACGGATATATCTTGCGCTGAAATAGGTCTGCAGTCTGCTCATCACAGCAAGAAGCATTCCCGTAACCTCCTCAAAATATACAGGAGATGCCATAATAATATGGTCACATTCTTCAATGTACGAAAGAACCTCCTGCCATTCATCTTTGACTGCGCATCCTGCATGGTCAAAACACCATCTGCAGTCTATACACGGTCGGATATCTGCCCTGTAGGCATTAACCACCTTAAAATCCCCTCCAAGATTTTCCTGCAGAGTCCGGATCATATATGCAGTTTCACCGTTCTTTCTCGGTGAACCGTTGAATATCAATGTTTTCATCTTTATTTTTCCTCATATTCTTTCCTGAGAAGTGCTATCTCACGTACCCATCTCCTCATTATCTTTGAGTGCTTTCAGAGCATGTTTCATACGCTTTAGAGCGTGTCTGAAAAAGGCTTTCTGCAAGATGTGCGTCACAATTTGTGGGATATTTTGCCCGAATGAGGGCGCCGTAGCGGGCTACGGCAACTGAATTCGGGTGAAATATCCCGCAAAGTGGGGCGTGCAGATTGCGGGAATGATTTTTCAGACACGCTCTAGGATAACACATCTCTTTTTTCTGTCTGTAATATTTATGTAACCTTTTGTCATGGTATTATAACAAAAATACGGTTTTATGAAAAGACTTATTTCTTGACGATTCTGTGAATTCTCTATATACTTTGAATATATCCTATAGCAATTACGATTTATTTTTTGTTAATTCTGATCATCTGTTCAGATATTTTAACTGCCCGGTCTCTTTAATATTTTTTTAATACTATATCTCTAATCTATTATAAACGAAAGCGAGAACTATACATATGAGCCTACAATCCAACAAGCGAAACCAGACGAAATCTTCTTCTGCACGCAGGAAAGACATCTACAAAAAATCAAAATACTATCAGGAAAAAAGGCAAAAATTGCTGATTGCAACAGGTATCGGTATCTTTGTTCTGGTTTTTATACTTATTCTGGCAGGTATCCGCGGATGCAGCAACTATATGAGTTCCAGACAGGCAGCAGCCAAAAAAACTGTTTCCATGAACGCTTCTAAGGACAACAGCCAGAAAGCATCCTCAGATTCTCAGAACACGGATTCCTCCAATGCTACAGTATCTTCTCCTGTTTCTCTGACACTCAGTGTTGTCGGTGACTGCACTCTTGGCACAGATGAAACTTTTGATTATGATACCAGCTTAAATGCTTATTATGAAAATTACGGTGCAGATTATTTCCTGCAGAATGTAAAAGATATTTTCTCCACAGATGATCTGACTATTGCAAATTTTGAGGGAACACTCACCGATTCTGATGAACGGGAGGATAAAACATTTGCATTTAAAGCACCCGCATCCTATGCCTCTATTCTGACAGGCGGATCTGTAGAAGCCGTAAATACCGCTAACAATCACAGTCATGATTATGGTGAGCAGAGTTTCAATGATACTCTGGCAGCATTGGACGACGCAGGGATTGTGCATTTCGGATATGATGAAACTGCTGTTATGGATGTAAAAGGAATCAAAGTAGGATTAGTCGGTATCTATGAACTGTATGACCATCTTGAGCGCGAGCAGCAGTTAAAAGACAATATTGCAAAAGTAAAGGCAGACGGGGCACAGCTGATCGTAGTGATCTTCCACTGGGGTAATGAAACGGAAACCGTTCCGGACAGCAACCAGACAACACTTGGACGCATCGCGATCGATGAAGGCGCTGATCTTGTATGCGGACATCATCCGCATGTACTTCAGGGTATTGAAACTTATAAAGGCAGGAATATTGTATACAGCCTCGGAAACTTCTGCTTCGGCGGCAACAGTTCTCCAAGTGATATGGATACCATGATCTACCAGCAGACCTTTACTATTGATGCCGATGGGGTAAAAAAAGACAACGTGACCAATATCATTCCCTGCTCCATTTCTTCTGCTGCCTATGATGGATATAATAATTATCAGCCAACTCCGGCAGAAGGTGATGAGGCAACAAGAATCCTTGGAAAAATCAATGAGCGGAGTTCCTGGATTTCTACTGCAGAAGGCAGTACTTTTACTGCAAAATATAACAATAATAACGACTCCCAGAGCAGTTCTGCAGATACAGCTGCTTCAGATAGCGATATCGTTGATATGAACAGTTCAGCTTCAGATGACACAGACGCAGAGACATACGACGAATCCTATGATACTGATAATTCGGGCGCCGAATAAATGGTTCACTCCTTCATTCATCCAAACATCAATACTTCAAAAGAGCTGAAAAATCCTGTTAAGGACTTCTCAGCTCTCTTTTTATGTTTTTACTATGCTTTTATCAGGCAGATAAAAATATCCTCTTCGCTACTTGCTCATAACCAGATAACTGATTGATATAGTTATATGGATGACATTATATGATAATCATGGCGTCTCCAAAGGAGAAGAAACGATATTTCTCCTGCACTGCAGTCTCATAGGCATGCATGATATTCTCCTTGCCTGCCAGCGCAGACACCAGCATCACAAGTGTGGATTCCGGCAGGTGGAAATTTGTGATCAGGGCATCGATCATTTTGAAATGATAGCCCGGATAGATAAAGATTTCTGTCCATCCGCTTCCGGATTTCAGAATTCCATCTTCTCCTGTTGCAGATTCCAGTGTTCTGCAGCTTGTGGTTCCTACTGCTATTACACGTTTACCTGCCTTCTTTGTGTCATTGATCAGCTTTGCCTGATCCTCCTCTACTATGTAGAATTCGGAATGCATATGGTGGCTTTCCACGTCATCTACTTTGACAGGGCGGAAAGTTCCGAGACCTACATGAAGAGTCACATGAGCGATATTGACGCCTTTTTCCTTTACTTTTTCAAGAAGCTCTTTAGTAAAGTGCAATCCTGCTGTCGGTGCTGCTGCGGAGCCTTCGTTCTTTGCATAAACTGTCTGATAACGGTTCTTATCTTTCAGTTTATGTGTAATATAAGGCGGCAGAGGCATTTCGCCAAGCTGATCCAGGATTTCTTCAAAGATTCCTTCATAATGGAACTGGATCAGACGGTTTCCCTCGTCCACCACATCAATGATCTCACCTTTTAAAATACCATTTCCAAATGTGATCTTAGCACCCGGGCGTGCCTTCTTTCCGGGTTTTACCAGACACTCCCAGATATCATTCTCTCTTCGCTTCAGAAGCAGGATCTCGATCAGTGCTCCTGTCTCTTCTTTATGTCCGTATAACCGGGCAGGGATTACCTTTGTATCGTTGATGACCAGGCAGTCTCCCTCTTCCATATAATCCAGAACATCTGTGAAATGGCGATGCTCAATGCTGCCATCTTTTAAAGACAGATGCATCAGTCTGGATGAACTTCTGTCCTCCAGAGGATCCTGAGCGATCAGTTCCTGAGGAAGGTCATAATAAAAATCTGATGTTTTCATTTTATCTGCTCCTCTTCTTCCTTCCACTGTTTCCTTAACTGGCGCACATAGTTCCATTCTTTGTTTGTCAGATCAGCTTTCTTAAGAAGATCCGGGCGTCTTTTTGCCGTGCGGTAAATTGACTGCTCTCTGCGCCACTTTTCTATATTTGCGTGATGACCGGACATAAGAACCTCCGGTACTTTTTTGCCATGCCACTCTTCCGGACGGCTGTACTGCGGATACTCCAGAAGGTTTCCTGCAAAGGATTCTGTCTCACCGGACTCCTGATTGTTCAGTACACCCGGAACCATTCTTGAAATGGAATCCATCATGACCATTGCAGGAAGTTCGCCGCCTGTAAGCACGTAATCTCCGATAGATACGTAATCTGTGACGATTTCCTCCAGAACACGCTCATCAATTCCCTCATAGTGTCCACAAAGGAATACCAGATCCTCTTCCTGCGCCATTTCTCTGGCCATAGCCTGGTTAAATACCTGCCCCTGAGGAGTCAGATATACAACTCTTGGCTTTTTTGCCGTACGGTTTGCAATCGCCTCATAAGCAAGGTAAACCGGTTCTGCCTGCATCAGCATTCCGGCACCGCCGCCATAGGTATAATCATCCACTTTCTGGTGCTTATTGAATGCATAATCACGAATGTTCACTGCCTCCAGTGTGAGGAGACCTTTTGTGATCGCACGTCCGGTAATGCTGGTATTCATGCCATTTTCAATCATCTCCGGAAACAGGGTTAAAACATGAAAATTCATTTATATTAATCCTTTCATCAGATGAATGGTCATTACATTCTTCTCCACATCCACATCAAGGATACATTCCCTGATAGCAGGGAGCAGAATTTCTTCGCCTTTGTCATCCTCTACTACATAGACATCATTAGCGCCTGTTTCCATTACATCTTTCAGAGTTCCAAATTTGCTTCCGTCTTCGAGAACTACATCCATACCGATCAGGTCTGCAATGTAATATTCATCTTCTTCCAGCTCCTGCGCTTCTTCTCTCGGGATCCAGAGTTCTCTTTTTTTATACATCTCTATATCATTAATATTATCAATTCCCCTGAATTTCAGGATTACAAGGTTCTTGAAATACTTAACATTCTCTATTTCAAGCTTTCTTTTCTCTCTGCCTGTGTCAAGCAGAACATATTCCAGATCCAGAAATCTGTCTGCATCTGTGGTAGGATATACTTTTACTTCCCCGCGTATTCCGTGTGTCGTAGTGATCACACCAACTTTTAATAAATCTTCCATCTGCTGACTCCTATAATTTTCATATCATACGTCATTTGCATTCTGCTTTTATGCCTGCTCACAGCGAATGCTGATCCATATTCCAAATCCGCTTAAACCCAAATCAGGAGCCATGGGATGTTCCACAGCTCCTGACCCTTATTTTCATTGCAGAATATCTACAATCACTTTTTTGCTGCTTTTTGAAGAAGCTGCTTTTACCACAGTTCGGATCGCTTTCGCAATTCTTCCCTGCCGTCCGATAACCTTGCCCATGTCAGCAGGTCCGACTTTCAGTTCAACGATGATTGCGTCTTCCTTTTCTGTCTCAGTAACAACTACTTCATCCGGATTTTCAACAAGAGATTTTGCAATTACTTCCACTAATTCTTTCATTACATACCTCCCTGACCCGTCCCCTACGGACGCTGCAGAAATACCTTATCCTGGTATATCTGAATTATTTTTCAATTCCGGCATCTTTGAGGATTTTTGCTACAACATCTGTAGGCTGAGCTCCTGCTGCAAGCCATTTTTTAGCTGCTTCTTCATCAACTGTTACAGCGCTTGGCTCAAGGTTTGGATCGTATGTTCCGATTTCTTCGATACATCTTCCATCACGTTTGCAACGGGAATCTGCAACTACGATTCTATAAAAAGGTGCTTTCTTCTGTCCCATTCTTCTTAATCTGATTTTAACTGCCATTGTTTCTTTTCCTCCATTAAATAAAATATATTGTTTTCTTATGTTATATTACTGTTCAGCTATGAAACAGTAACTTTTATGTCAAAGCGTTATCCGCTTCGCTAACTTCTCAATTACAGTCCGAACGGAAGTTTAAATCCACCGCCGCGCTTACCGGCTTTTCCGCCCATAAGACCAGGCATCTGTTTCATCATCTTCTTGCTCTGCTCAAACTGTTTCACCAGACGGTTTACTTCAGAGACATCTACTCCTGCACCTCTGGCAATACGGTTCTTTCTGGAAATGTTCAGTATTGACGGATTACTTCTCTCCTGAGGTGTCATGGAAAGGATAATTGACTTGGTTCTGTCCATGGCTTTCTCATCGATCATTCCCTCAATATCCTTCATCTTACCGCCCATACCTGGAAGCATATTCAGGATACTGCCGATACCGCCCATCTTGTTCATCTGTTCCATACTGGTAAGGTAATCGTTGAAGTCAAAGTCCATTTTCTTTAACTTCTTCTGCATGTCCTGCGCCTGTTCTTTATCGATGGAAGCTTCTGCTTTCTCGATCAGACTCATGACATCACCCATACCAAGGATTCTGGAAGCCATACGTTCCGGATAGAACTGCTCCAGATCAGAAAGTTTCTCGCCCATACCTACATACAGAATAGGCTTACCGGTTACTGCCTTGATAGAAAGGGCTGCACCGCCTCGGGTATCACCATCCATCTTGGTAAGAATGACACCGTCGATTCCTACTTTATCAGCAAATGTGCTTGCCACATTTACCGCATCCTGTCCGGTCATCGCATCTACGATGAGGATGGTTGCATCTACCTGAATGTTCGCCTTGATATCTGCAAGTTCCTGCATCATATCTTCATCAACATGAAGACGACCGGCTGTATCGATAAGTACAACATTCTGCTGATTTGCCTTCGCATGCTCTATGGCTGCTTTCGCAATATCCACAGGCTTCTGCTTATCTCCCATGGAAAATACTTCCACGCCCTGTTTCTCGCCGTTGACCTGCAGCTGTGTGATAGCCGCCGGACGGTAAACATCGCAGGCTACTAAAAGAGGTTTCTTACCTTTGGATTTCAGCTTACCTGCAAGCTTCGCAACTGTGGTGGTCTTACCTGCACCCTGCAGACCTGCCATCATGAACACTGTGATCTCATTTCCCGGGCGAAGAGGCAGATCTGTTGTCTCACTTCCCATTAATTTCACAAGTTCATCATTAACAATCTTGATCACCATCTGACCCGGATTCAGACCACTCATAACGTCCTGTCCGATTGCCTGCTCCTGTACAGATTTAGTAAACTGCTTCACAACCTTAAAGTTTACGTCTGCCTCTAACAGAGCCATCTTTACTTCCTTAAGGGCAAGCTTAACGTCCTCCTCTGTCAGGCGGCCCTTGCTTCGCAACTTCTTAAATACATTCTGCAGTTTATCTGTCAAGCTTTCAAATGCCATATGTTATAACTCCTCTAAAATCTCATTGGAAATATTTACAATTTCATCGGAATGATATTCCCGGGCAAGTACACGGATCTGCTTTACCTGCGCCCGTATATTCAGGAATTTCTCTACAAGATGAAGCTTCTGTTCATACTCTTCAAGGGTCTTGTTGCATCTCTTGATCATATCATGCACACCCTGTCTGCTGATGCCCAAATCCTCTGCAACTTCACTCAGCGAGTAATCCTCCAGCACCACGCTCTCATAAACCTGCTGCTGTCTCTCTGTCAGAAGTTCTCCATAAAAATCATATAAATAACCTTGCTCTACAAACTTCTCCATCTGTAATCACCTTGACTATATTAACCTATTTACAATGTGCTGTCAAGCATTTTATCTTGACGAACTAAATTTTATCTTGTTTTGTCTTGTGTTATCCTGCGTAAAATCAACGCTTCTCTGATTTGCCATCTTTTTGTCTTACCAGGTTCATTCCAGACACGTCCAACAGAATTTGCAAATACAATGTCTGATACCTGCCTCCTGATGTTTCCGGAATCATCTACAAAAGGAATTGACATCGTAGGACCTGCATTCTATCATATTTTTATATACAGTGATATCAGAAAAAAAGCCACCAGAAAATTATATCTTCTGGCAGCTTCATTGTAATTCAGTATTTGCTAGAGTGTGTCTGAAAAATGCTTTCCGCAAGATGTATGTCACAATTTGTGGGAAATTTTGCCCGGATGAGGGCGCCGTAGCGGGCTACGGCAACTGAATTCGGGCAAAATATACCGCAAAGTGGGGCGTGCAGATTGCGGGAATGATTTTTCAGACACGCTCTAATGTGCGACTCTCATGCTCTCATCAATCCATTTCTGTACAATATCAACACCAATCTTAACGGCTTTAGCAATCTTATCGGCAGGTAAACTTTTTCTTTAAAAAGCAAAAATTTCTTTTCAGTCTTTTTGCTGTTTTTCTCTCGGTCTTCCATTCTTTTCCTGCTTTTTCCAGGCAATCTGCTTCATAATATGCATCTGCAATCGGAACTACCATAGCCAGATGGCAAAGCTGCCACATATACATATCTTTTACCTTGCTGATATGGTATATGGGAATGTTTTAATATCTTTGAAAACTGTTTCGCTCTTTCAGATGTATTTCCCGATATCTCTGCAAATGTTGTTGGCCGTATTAGCTTCGGTGTGAGTGCAGCATCCAATATTCCATCGTTTATGCTTCCACCTGCTCCTGGAAAAGCTGGAAAAACGTAAGCGTTGAATTTATCGTGAAAAAGTTCATCAAATAACACTTCCGCTTTCAATAATTCAAAACTGTTTCTGCCATACATTATTCGTTTTATAATTTTGATTTTATTTACACTACCTTCTGCAAGCCGTTATTATACGAATATATGATTCCGTTTTTTACAGCAGTTAAGTCCTTTTTTACACCGTTTATAAATGTTTGAAATTCAGAAATATCATATTTTTGTGCTGTATTGATCCATTCGTCTAATTTTGCAGCATTTTTTGAGAATATAATGTTACAAAAATCTTTGGTTAATGTATACAGCTCACTTAATACTTCCATATGTCGAGCGATGTCTACCGAGCGGACGCTTCCAAATTTTTTATAGAGAACCAAAATTGCTTCTACATAATCTTCTCCAGATGCATAAAGGTTCATAAGTCCTCCTTTACTGAGCCAGCTTCCAGCCGATGGCCTCCTGTCTGGCCGATACAAAATCGGCATACAGGCCCTTCTGCCGAATCAGCTCTGCATGAGTGCCGCGCTGGATAATGTGTGCATTGTCCAGTACAAGGATCTGATCGGCGTCGCGGACCGTTTTCAGACGGTGGGCAATCATGATAATGGTCTTGTCATGGGTCAATGCCTCGATAGCCCGCTGCAATTCATCCTCATTCTCCGGGTCAACGCTGCTTGTTGCCTCGTCCAAAATGATGATAGGTGCGTCCTTCAGCATGGCGCGGGCGATGGAAATCCGCTGTTTCTCGCCTCCGGACAAAGTGCCGCCGCCCTCGCCAATCACGGTGTCATAGCCATCTGGCAGGGCAGAAATAAAGTCATGACAGCAAGCCTTTTTCGCCGCTTCAACCACCTGCTCATGGGTAGTGTCCGGGCAGCCAAACTTGATATTGTTCTCAATCGTATCTGCAAAGAGGTACACGCTCTGGAACACCATCGAGATATTCTTCATCAGGCTGTCCAGCTTGAAATCCCGTACATCCGTACCGCCTATGGTAATCTTCCCGGCATTCACATCCCAAAAACGTGCAATCAGGTTGCACATCGTTGTCTTTCCTGCCCCGGAAGGGCCGACAATGGCCGTAGTCGTTTTTTCGGTAATGGTAAAGCTGACCTGATCTAATATCTTACGGTCTGCGTAGGAAAAATCCACCTTGTTAAACACGATCTCGCTGGACTTCGGCGTAATATCAGCGCCTTTCTCGTCCATTACCGGCGTGTCATCAATGGAGTTTGCCGTATCCATCGAGGCCGCCAGCATTTGCAGCAAAGAGGCCATATTCCCGGCGTTCTCCAAATCGTTGAACACCATGAAAGAAGCAATCACCAAAATCAGACCGTAGGCCAGCGGCAGGGAGCCGTCCAGCCAGAACCAGACCGAGGCCAAAAGCAACAGGACGCTGAACACTCGGACAACAGCCTGTTTGATAGCGTCATAGGGAACGCTGGCCTTTGTCAATTTCAGGTTATCCCGGCAGCTCGCCTTAATTGCACTGCCGATAGACTGCGTGCTGTCCTGTTCCAGTCCAAATGCTTTGACAATCCCCATCCCCTGAATGTACTCCAACACAGACTCCACAAGGGACTCCTGTGTGTGCTGGCGTACCCCGCTGAGCGCGGCAGATTTGCGAAGCGCCAGTTCCGCCGCCGCAAGGTAAATCAGAACACCGGCAGCGGCCACAAGACCGATCCGCCAGTCAAATACCAACAGGACGATGACGAGGGCAACCGAGTTGAAAAAACCGCCCAGCACTGACACCAGGACACGGGCTGCTGAGTTCTCTACATCACCCAAAGTTGTTGTGACAATGGCGGTAATATTCCCGATACTATTCTTGTTGAAGTAGCCCATCGGGATGTAGCGCAGCCGATCTCCGATGTGGATACGCTTTTCCGCCACCATGCAATAGCCGGTTTCCGTCTGCTCCATCGTGGAAAAATAGGTCGTGATGATACGCCCAATGAGGGAAACGGCCATAATTCCCAGCGAAATGCAGATAAACTTTCCGTCCCGGTTGTCAGATACTACCGCGCCGATCACTACAAAGAGGGCGGCAAACTGCATGGCTGAAAACAGCCCGGACAGGAATGAGAATAACAGGGATTTTTTTAGAAGCCCCTTTTTGCTGCCTGCAAAAGCAAAGATTTTTTTCAATGTTCCATACATCTGACAACACCCCCTTACATCTGGTCTTTCGCGCCGATGTGCGCCTGCCACATATCCCGGTAGAGGGGGCAGGTTTCCAGCAGCTTCTCATGCGTACCCTGTGCGTGGATGGTTCCATCCTTCACCACAACGATGTTATCTGCGCCAACAATGGTAGACAGCCGGTGTGCGATCACAATCAGGGTCTTGCCGACAGTTAAAGTGGAAATGGCTTTCTGCACCAGCGCCTCATTCTCTGGGTCGATATAGGCAGTTGCCTCATCCAAAATGACAACCGGCGCATTTTTCAGCATGGCGCGGGCGATGGCAATCCGCTGGCGTTCACCGCCGGAAAGATGGGAACCGGCGCTGCCGACAACCGTATCATAGCCATTATCCAGCTTGCGGATAAAGGCGTCGCAGCCGCTTTGTTTGGCTGCTTGCTCCACCTCTGCGTCCGTGGCACTGGGGCTTCCCATGCGGATATTCTCCCGGATACTGCGGTTAAACAGGTAGTTATCCTGAGATACATAGGAAATCTGGTCTGCAATTTCAGACAGCGGCATATCCTTCAGCTCATGGCCGCCGAGGGTAATGCTGCCGGATGTAACATCCCAATACCCGGCAATCAGCTTCGCCACCGTAGATTTGCCGGAGCCGGACGGCCCTACAAGGGCGGTCATGGTTCCGGGGTGGATGGCGAGATTCACATCATGCAAAACCTCTGTTGTCCCGTCATAGGAAAACGACACAGACCTAAGAGAAATGCCGGTATCTTCCAGCTTGATCGGCGTTTCTTTATGGTTCAGTTCTTCGGCGTTCAGAAGCTGGCTGATTTCTTCCACATTTGTCCCCAGTACGGCCAAATCGTCCGTAAAGGTAAAGGCCGCAATAATCGGCCCGATCAGCCCCAGCGAGAAAATCACAATGGACAGGAAGGTGGAAAGCTCCAGACTGCCGGAGAGCCAGAACGCGAAGCCGCAGGGCAGCACGCAGATCAGCACTGAGGGCAGGATGGCGTTGTAGGCGCTCATGATTTTCTGGTTTTCACGCATCCAGTCCACATAATAGTTGGCGTTATAATTCACCGCGTCAGAATATTTTTTGTAGGAACCGGCGGATTGGCTGAACGCCTTTACCACCTCAATCCCGCCGATGTATTCTACAATGGCGTTTGCCATCTGCTTTCCCGCTTTAACCGCGCCCTCCCATTTGACGGGATAATTCTTCATACCGGCGGACATGACAGCAAGGCCCACCACCAACGTAACAAGGGACAGGAGCGCCATGCGCCAGTCCATAACGAACAGATATACGACAATCACCAAAGGCACCAGCACATTTGCGGTCATTTCCGGGAGCAGGTGTGCGAAGGTCGATTCCATGCCTTCAACCCGGTCAACAATCGTCGTTTTGTACTGGCCGGACGGAGTGTCTAAAATCGTCCCCATCGGGACGCGGGCCAGCTTTGCGGTGATATTCTCTCGCAGATCGCGCAGCGTGTAATAGGTCGCCGTGTGGGAAATCGTTGTAGAAAGACTGGAAAACAGCACTTTCCCAAAGTAGCCGCACAATGCAATAATGCCAGCGGTCACATAGCGGGAAAAATTCTGTTCCCCAGACAACATCATTGTGACAATATGCGCCACGCAGAAATAGGGCACCATCTGGCAGGCCACGCCTAATACTGCAAGGATAATACTGCCGATGAATTTTCCATGATAAAGTTTGCCCCATCCCCATAAGACGCCTATGGGCGACTCTTTCTTTTCTTCTTTCACTTTACAGATACCCCCTTTATGAAATAGTTTCTAATTTTTTCAAGTCCATCCGCATCCATTGGAAATTGGTCGATGATAGAACCATCTTCAAAATGGACAATATCCGTACAACAGTCTAATATCAACTCAAGGTCATGAGTAATGACATACACGGTAATACCCGTGTCCCTGACTTGTCGCAGGACATTTGCAACCTCTTTCATGTGCTTATAATCAAGGCCGCTGGTCGGTTCATCAAAAAATAAAATAGAGCGTTTAGACGCGATTGCTGAGGCAATCGCTACCCGCTGTTTCTGACCGCCGGAGAGGGACATAGGGTGTCTGTCTTTGAAATCTGTCAAATCTAACTCGGCAAGGATTTTTTCTGCCTGCTCCTCGCTTTCGTCCTCCATGCTGATTAAAACCTCATCTAACACCGTTTCCGTAAAAAGCTGATGATTGACTTCCTGCATTACCATATAGCAGGTATTCAACCTGTCTTTGGGACGGTAGGCTTTTCCATTCCATATAACTTCGCCGCACCGCTTTTCCAAACCGCAAAAGCACCGGGAGAAAGTCGATTTTCCAGCTCCATTATTTCCAATAATCGCTACAATACGGTTCGCCGGAATTTTGCTTTCATGAATGTGAAGCGTTTCCGGCTCGTTTCTGTAGGCAAAACAGAAATTGCGAAGCTGCATTTGTTCTCCGATTTGCGGTGATATTTCGGGCGGTAGCAAATCTTCAAGAATAAAGGTGCGAAGTCCCATATCGGCTCTTTGCTGCTCTGTAAGTTGCTCAAACTCTGCCGCAGAGTAATCCCTTTCCACTTGTCCGGCAGTAATATAAATAAAGCGATCCGCAAGGCCTCGCAGGTAGTAAAGCCGATGTTCTGACACGATAATTGTTTTTCCCTGCGACTTCCAAAATGCAAGTATGGATCTCAAATCGAGAATAGAAGAAGCATCGAGGTTAGATGATGGTTCATCCATAACAAGTACATCAGGCTCCATAATCGACACCCCGGCACAGGCGATTTTCTGTTTTTCTCCCCCGGAGAGGTGAAAAATATTGCGCCCCATCAGTTTCTCCAAATGAAAATCCTGGACGGTTTTTTCTAATCGTTCTCGAATACTTCGCTCTGGCTGGCCGAGATTTTCACATCCGAATGTAATTTCACTGGTCGTGTCCACATTAAAAAATTGAGAGCGTGGATTTTGAAATACGCTACCAACTGTTTTTGCAGTATCATAAAGGGGCTGCTCCGAAATCTTTGCCTTATTCACCCAAACATTTCCGCTCATTTTGCCCTCATAGTAGTGAGGGATCAGGCCGTTAATCAGGCGGGTAATTGTTGTTTTCCCACAGCCGCTTTCGCCGCAAAGTACAATAAATTGTCCATCCTCTATGTTCAGGTTTATATCCTGAACACCACCGGCACTCTCGCTTTCTTCTCCATAAGAGAAGGTCACATGGTCAATCCGTATCACAGGCTCACCCCCTTTCAAAAGACAAGTTGTTTCTGAAGCAGAAATACAATAAAACAGAGGATACAGAATAGGGCGGCAACTACATCTTGAAAATGAAAACCAATTTGGCATACATTTGTGCGTCTAACAGGGGCACCCAGCCCCCGTGTCAACGCAGCAGCAGAAAGTTCGTCACCAATCTTTACAACGGATACCATCAAAGGAACCAGCCTGTATTCCACCATCAGCAAAGGATGTCTCCCACCGAAGCGGATACCCCGCATTTTCATGGCATCCCGGATTGCCTGATATTCTTCGCTGATTGTAGGGAAAAAGCGAAAAATCACAGACATGGGGATGACGATTTTTTCTGTGATGTGCATACGCTCCATAGCGCCGATAAACTCGCTGACGGAAGTCGAGGAGATCAGCCATGCACCAGTCATGATGCCAGGCGCAAACCGTGTCATAATGGATGTAACTGCCATCACAATGAAAGAAAGCAAGCCGCTTAAATATACAAGGGCAATCCGTTCCAATGCAAAGCAGGCTACATAGAGCAGTAAATATTTTCCGGCTGTTTTAAAGCGATGTTCTGATAAAATCAGTACAAAAGGGACAAGACTTAAACAGGGCTTGACAATGTTCATAATCCCCTCATTGCTGGTGCTGAACATCAGAGTTGTAATCGTCAACAACAACAGAAGCTTTGTACGAGGGTCAAGCAATATCCCTTTTCTATTTTCAGTCGTCGCAGAGAATGATACCCCGTCCATTACACAATTCCCGCTTTAACAAAATGTTTTTTCAGAAGCGCCTTACCTAACAGGCCGCCAAAAATTGCAAAGACAAAAATTCCGGCAATTACCAGAACAATGCTCCACATGGGCATGACAGCCATCACCTGGTCAGCGTATTCCTCACCGAAGCTGGCCGCAAAACTGGTCCAGGAGTCCTCTACCATAAAATACATCGGAATGTATGTACCAACCATCCAAAGACTGAATACCGCATAACCAATCAGGCTCTTTTTAGCACTTTTATAACCGCCGGATTTCAAAATCAAATCTCCCAGAACGCCAAAGATCAGACCCATTGGTACACCCCAGAAACCCATGCCGGTCAGGCCCATCAGTAAACCGCTCAAAATCCCCATAATCGTAACCATGCCGAATTTTTTTACTCTTGTCAGGAACAGCATGAAGGGGATACCTGTAATCAAAGACCACAAGGCACCGAGGATTGGCAAAAAGATAGGCACAAACCCAATAGGAATGGCGACACAACAACCAATCACAAAGTAGAGAACGGTGAACAGACCCAGGTTAATCAGATCCTTTGCTTGTAACTTGTTGTTCATAACGAATACCTCCATTCATTTGTTGGTTAGCAAACTCTAACCTCTTTCTAAGATAACACAGTTAGTCATGCCTCTCTACAACCAATTAGCTTTTTAGCTCCAAACAGCAACGAGTTTTTCTGTTGACTGACTCCTTTTCCAAACCTATAATATAATTAAAAACAAATGTAAGAAGTGCGATAATTGAGTGATAGGAGCTAAAATGAAGATTGATGATATTATAAGAAAATGTATTGAAATTCCTGGTATTTCAATAAAACGCAGTGATTTCAGCGCAGAACTACTTATGAAAACCAAAGATGGAAAAGGATCGATGACTTTTTTCCCGCTTTTCTCCGGGCTTACTATTGCTTATATCTTCGTAAATTCTCCTACATGGGTAGCACCCAATTTCTGTGAAGATAGCTCCATTGAAAAAGGTCCATTACTTCTAAACTATTGTGTAACCGGGCGTTGTGAGATTGTCTTGAATAACGAAAACTTTGTGTATGTGAAAGATAGAGAAATTTCTCTCACAGAGCGTTTCGCACAAAAACAATATGTCTATCCTCGCCGTATCTATGAAGGAATGGAACTTTTCGTTGATACTGATACGCTGACATCAGAAAGTGCATGGATAAAAAAAGAGTTCGGCATTGACTTTCACAAAATCATTGAACTTTTTTGCCCTGATGGTAATACCTATATTTCGACGGTTGCTCCTGAAGTCGAGGAAATATTGACGAAACTTTGGGGACTTTTGGATATTGCACCCCCATTTTCAATTTCTCAAATGAAGGTCTATGCTCTGGCATTATTTTCGCTGATGCAAAACCTTAACGATATTCCCCCATCACAAGCCTGCACATTCTTTACTGAAACGCAGGTAGATATCGCAAAACGTGTTGAAAAAATTATTACTTCTGATTTACGTCAACATCATCCAGCATGGGAATTAGCAGCGCAATTTTCTGTTAGTGAAACTAGCTTAAAAAATTATTTTCGAGGAGTTTTTGGTCAGAACATATCTTTTTATCTGCGTGAATGTAGAATGAAACGAGCTGCGGAATTACTTGTATCTACTACACTCTCTGTTGCAGAAATAGCAGAACAGGTCGGTTACATGAATCAAAGTAAATTTGCATTGGTTTTTAAAAAACGATTTTCTATGTCACCGTTAGAATATAGGCGATATAGAAATTTAAATTCATAAATGCCGATATAATTTCATAATAATATGATGAGTTGCTCGACAAATGGGTAACTCATCATATTAGAATATTACTTATTTATGTGTTGGCAATTAGCCGTAAATTCTTTACTTATATAATAATTTATCCATTTCTAATACACAAGCTTTTATAGTATCGACATATTCTAATAACTTACCTTTCCTTAAATATTTTTCACTATATATATTGTGCGCAACATCTCCCCTCGTAGAAATAATATCACCCAAAGATTTAAATGGAAATGCCGTATCATCAATCTCATTTTCACTAATTCCAAAATAATTTTTAAATAACTGTTGTATATTCTGTACTTTTGGTGTATTTAATTTCTTAATATCATAATATATTAATTTTCTATAATATTCTTTCCAATCATCGTAAAATAAAATTGGCGAAATATCATTTTTTTCTTTTTTCACAGCATCTGAAATAGTTTTCTTTGCTTCCATGGGCAATTTTTTAGGCTGATATATTTTTCTTGTTATGAAATTCCCCGTTTCGTAAGTAACAGATTCTACATATACTTCAAAAGATGAACATAAAAAAATCAATCCAGCCCTAGTCAAATGATCAAGGCTCTTTTTTCCTCTTCCTGAGTTTCTTTCCAATTCATGATTATATGTTTCAATTAATTTATTCACCTGATTAAGATTTTTTTGGAATGTTTTATACGCTTTTGATGGCATACTATCCTCCTCACTACATTTTCTTTATCATAATTTTTTAAATCTAACTTTCTTTATATTCAGCAACACGTTTCTACCGCAAAAAGACCAGAACCATATTATTATGATCCCAGTCCTTTTTCTAATTAATCTTCATAATGGCCTCTACAGGTGATGGTCCAAAGAAATCCATTCCCATTTATGTTGTAAGACAACCAACTTACATCATCAGTCTGTCTCGTTCAGCTCATGTTCCTGCCCATTGCCTGCTGATAACTGAGCAATTCCTCTGTCTATCATATCCAGGTATTCCGCATTTCGAACAGTTTTTTCAGACTCTTTCTTCCATCTTGCCTGTACATATTCTTCTACACGTGATACCAACTCTTTTGCTGTCTGGATCTGTTCCTCAGCCTCTTCTCTTGTCGCTATATAGAAATCATCATAATCACTGGCATGACGGATTTCTTCTGATTCAACAATTTTCTTTCCAAGCTTTCTCGGAAAAATCTCCGTTTTTACATAATTCTTATTGAAATTCGCCAGAGCATCTTTATGTCTTTTATACGCATTGCCATCCAACGCATGCACAGCTGATATTGCATGGTAAATCCCATAATATGCCCGGTTATTTGCTCCACGGAATTCTTTAGCTGCCAAAAGGATTTCAGCTGCTTTGATGTCACTTTTAGAGGTTTCAATACGATACAATACCAAATCTTTCTGCGTTCCCTTTTCATTAGGCTGCATCAAACAGTTTCACCCCTTCTTTCTTTACATTCGCATAAAATGGGTATACATCAACCCAGTTCTGGAAATGCTGTTGGCTTTTTGCTATCGGTTTAATATCAAGGTCATGATCCATATTGAAATCAAAAGTTTCTCCTGACAATTCATGGCGATACTGTTTAATATCTATGTCTGACAAGTCCAGGAGAATCATTATATCTATATCAGAATCTGCCTTATAATCTCCCCTTGCATAGGATCCATATAAAATTACTGTCTTTAAATGACTTCCATATATCTTCCGTAATATTTCGGTATACTGATCCAACAATATTTTTATTGTTACCGGCATAATGTTTTCTCCTTTCCTGCTTCGATACTTTTTTCTTTATTATAACCGAACCACCATATCTTTTCTACTGCTTTCTCACACTGTAAATTCATATTTTTCCCGCATTTGTCACAAGATTGTCACAGACTCCTGCCAATATGCCCGGAAAAGCGCGTATTTACGGCATTCTTTCAAAATTAATATCAAGCATCTTCTCTTGACAAAGTTAATTTATAGCAATTCCATAAATTACCGCTAAATATCCAGCGAAGAAAAACAGTTTGTTTCGTGTGCATTTGCAGGGATCTTAGATATTCTTAGCTGGCAGAAATCTGCGTTATGAGCCGGCTGCATCACTGTCTGAGCGAAGTTTGCAACGGAGCGAGTTTGATAAGACGGCTCATGCTTTTAGCAGATTTATGGCAGCTTAGAATATCTTAGATCCCGAAACCGCACACGAAACAAACTGTTTTTCTGCGCGTCCCTTTGAGACCTCTAATATAAGTTACAAAAAGCCCTGATATCCATATACTGAACACCAGGGCTCCCATTTCATTTATTTACATGGCAGATGCTACTCTGAGACAATCACAGACTTGGGCGGATCACCTTTGGTCTGCATCCTGCATCTTCGAGAGCTTTAACAATCTCATTCTTATGATCTGTACCAAAAGCCTCCAATGTGATCTTAAGTTCCACTGCCGCATTTCTGTTCGTGCTTACAAACTGGTTATGATCCAGCTTGATAACATTGCCCTGTGCTCTGGCGATCACGCTTGCCACACGTACCAGTTCGCCCGGCTTATCCGGAATGAGCACAGATACTGTGAAGATTCTGTCTCTCTGGATCAGACCATGCTGAACAACAGAAGACATGGTAATAACATCCATGTTTCCACCGCTTAAGATAGAAACAATCTTCTTTCCCTTCACATCCAGATGACGAAGCGCTGCCACTGTCAGAAGACCGGAATTCTCTACGATCATCTTATGGTTCTCAACCATGTCAAGGAAAGCAACAATCAGTTCATCATCCTCGATAGTGATGATATCGTCCAGATTCTTCTGGATATACGGGAAGATTTTCTTTCCGGGTGTCTGTACGGCAGTACCGTCAGCAATCGTATTTACGTGCGGAAGAGTCACAACCTCACCCTTCTTCAGAGAAGCCTTCATGCAGGCAGCCCCTGCCGGTTCCACACCAATGACTTTGATATGTGGATTTAACAGCTTCGCAAGTGTGGAAACACCTGTTGCAAGTCCGCCTCCACCGATTGGAACCAGAATATAATCAACAAGCGGAAGCTCCTGAACGATCTCCATTGCAATGGTACCCTGCCCTGTGGCAACTGCCGGATCATCGAAAGGATGGATAAAGGTATATCCCTCTTTCTCAGCAAGTTCCAGTGCATGTGCACATGCCTCATCATATACATCACCATGCAGGATAACCTCTGCACCGTAACTCTTTGTTCTCTCAACCTTGATCAGCGGAGTTGTGGTAGGCATAACGATCACTGCCTTCACACCATATTTATGCGCAGCATAGGCAACACCCTGTGCATGATTTCCGGCGGATGCTGTGATCAGACCTTTATTTCTCTCTTCATCGGAAAGAGTGCTGATCTTATAATAGGCACCACGAACCTTATATGCACCTGTACGCTGCATATTTTCCGGTTTTAAATAAACCTTATTTCCTGTAAGTTCACTGAAATAGCTGCTCTTGATCAGCTTTGTTTCCTGTGTGACCTGTTTTACGATCTCTGATGCCTGTTCAAAACTCTCTAAAGTAAGCATTGTTTTTTCCTCCATTTTGTCCTAAATGTACTCCCAGAATCTTTTTGTACTTGATTTGACTCCGAAAGTACATCCTAATCTTGAGCGTCCGGGTTTTCTTTATGGTCTACATCAAACAACGCATTTACAAATGCATCTGCATCGAATTTCTGAAGATCGTCAATACTTTCTCCTACGCCAATGTACTTCACCGGAATATCCAGTTCAGACTGGATGGCAACTGCAATACCTCCCTTGGCAGTTCCGTCCAGCTTGGTAAGGATAATACCGCTGACATTTGCGACCTCCGCAAATTGTCTCGCCTGTGCAAGGGCATTCTGTCCGGTGGTACCATCCAGCACTACCAGTGTCTCCAGATATGCATCCGGATACTCCCTCTCCAGGATCCTGTAAATCTTGCGGAGTTCTTCCATAAGGTTCTTTTTATTATGAAGACGTCCTGCTGTATCGCAGAGAAGTACGTCTGCATTTCTTGCTTTGGCTGCTGCCACCGCATCATAGATAACAGATGCAGGATCTGCTCCTGCCTGTCCGCCGATGATCTCCACACCTGCGCGGTTCGCCCACTCAGTAAGCTGCTCTCCTGCTGCTGCGCGGAAAGTATCGGCTGCTGCAAGGATAACCTTCTTGCCCTGGTCTTTTAATTTTCCTGCAAGCTTTCCTACTGAAGTGGTTTTTCCGACACCATTGACACCGATCACCAAAACTACGGATCTGCGGTTCTCAAATTCATACTCTGTGCTGTCCACACGCATCTGATCCTTGATCTCATTGATCAGAAGCTGTTTACATTCCATCGGTTCCTTAATATGACGTTCGGAAACCTCTTTCTTTAAATTCTCAATAATAGAAGTGGTCGCATTGATCCCGATATCACCCATGATCAGAATCTCTTCCAGCTCTTCATAAAAATCTTCATCAATACTGGAAAAACCACTGAAAATACTGTCAAATCCGGCCACGATATTGTCTCTGGTCTTTGCCAGTCCACTGACTAATCGTTTAAAAAAACCTTTCTTTTCTTCTGCCATGTGAAACTCCTCCTGTTACTGGGTAAGCTGATTCTCCACCAGATCGACGGAAACCAGTGTGGATACCCCTTTTTCCTGCATGGTAATACCATAAAGCCGGTCTGCGGCATTCATAGTTCCACGTCTATGGGTTATTATAATAAATTGTGTGTTTTTCGTCAACTTCTGTAAATATCCGGCAAATCGCCCAACATTGGAATCGTCCAGCGCTGCCTCGATCTCATCCAGCAGACAGAACGGTGACGGCTTCAGATTCTGGATCGCGAAAAGAAGTGCGATAGCTGTCAGAGCTTTTTCCCCACCGGAAAGCTGCATCATATTCTGCAGTTTCTTTCCCGGCGGCTGGGAAATGATCTTAATTCCTGCCTCCAGGATATCTGCCTCTTCATCCAGCTCCAGAGTTCCTTTTCCGCCTCCGAACAATTCCTTAAATGCCTTGTCAAATTCCTTCTGGATCTCGCCGAATTTCTCAGAAAACTGTTTCCGCATTCCCTCATCCAGCTCCTGAATGATCTGTTCCAGAGTTTTCTCCGCTGTGACCAAATCCTCATACTGGCCGGACAGAAAGGTGTGTCTTTCCAGAAGTTCCTTATAATCCTCAATAGCATTTACATTTACAGGTCCCAGCTTTCTGATATCATCTTTAATCTGAGCTGCCTGTCGCTTCATCTGCGAAAGATCAGTAAGTTCCTCTTTTCTGTAGGAAACAGCATTATTGGGAGTAATCTCATACTCGGACCACATATAGGCAATCCGCTCTTCCCTGTTCTCCTCCAGCTTGTCCATCTGTCCCTGCAGACGGTAACATTCCTTATCCAGAAGTCCGATCTGACCGGACAGATAATCTCTTTTCTCAAAAAAATCTTTATGCTGAGAAGTTCTGCTCTCTTTCTCCTTCTGCAGATTTTTCAGCTGCATCTGTGCCTGTTCTTCATGAAGGACAGACTCTTCCGACTCTTTTTTTAGCTGGGTGATCATCTCCTGCTTCTTTTCCATCTCTTCACTGCTGTGAGCAAGAGACTGATAAATATCCTCTTTCTCAGTCATAAAAGCTGTGATTTCTGCTTTCAGACGGCTCAGGTTTTCCTGGTCAAATTTCTCTTTCTGTTCAAGAGCGGATGACTGAAGACGGATTTCTTCTAACTCCCGGGTGATTTTCTTCTCTTCTTCTTTCCATTCATCCAGTTCTGACTGCTTTGCCTCAATAAAACTCTCCAGTTCTTTCTCATCCTGCTTTGAATTCTCCAGTTCCCTGGAAATCCGGTCATGATCCTGCCGGATTTCCATGACCTGGCGTTTGATCTCTGCCTGATCTCTGTTGATCTGCGCATATCCGCTTCGGATCTCCTCAGCTTTCTTTTCCTGCTGTTTGATATTCATTCTGGCAGTATTCTGTTCTATATATTTCTGACGGAGTCTTTCCTGAAATCCTGCAATGGCATCACGAAGCCTGTTTCTCTGATTTTTATTTTCCTCAACAGCATTCTGCATTTCGGTCAGATTCTGCTTCAGCTGATTTACTTTTGTTTCCAGTTCCTCTATTTCACGCCGTCTTCCAAGCAGATTGCTGTTGTTTCTGAAGGCACCGCCGGTCATGGAACCTCCCGGGCTTAAGGATTCACCCTCTGTTGTGACCATTCTCAGACTGTGTCTGTATTTTTTTCCTATTGCAATGGCATGATCAATGTTATCAACTACCAGCACTCTTCCAAGAAGGAATTTCGTGATCTGCTGATACTGAGAAGCTACGGACACCAGTTCGCTGGCAATCCCCACAACGCCCGGCTCTTTCAGTGCTTCTTTCGGTGTAAACTCACCTCTGGGACTTATGCTGCTCATGGGAAGAAAGGTCGCACGTCCATAACGATTCTTTTTCAGAAATTCGATCATGGTTTTGGCAGTCTGCTCATTATCTGTAACAATATTCTGAATGCTCCCACCAAGAGCTGTCTCGATAGCGATCTCATAATCTTTGTTTACCTGGATCAGATCTGCGACAACACCCTGGATTCCCGGAACACGTTCTTTTTGTTCCATAACTCTCCGGATACTGTTTCCGTATCCATCATAGCGCTCCGCGATATTTCTGAGAGAATCCAGCCGGGATGCCTCTCTGTGATAGGCTGTCTGTTCTGCTTCCAGCTTTGTGTTCTGTTCCTTCAGCTTTTCCTGAATCTTCATCACACTCAGATTCAGATGTTCACATTCCTCATTGGCATTTTCAATCTGGGATGTAATCTCATCATACTGTTTCCGGGCTGTAGTCAGAATGGTCTGCTGCTCTTCCTCTTCACTCTTCAGTCTGAGAATACGCTGGCTGATCTCTGCCTTACGGATTTCTGCCTGTTCCATCATTGCATCAAATCTCTGGGCTTTACCCTTGACATTGGCGCGGCTGTTCAGAATTTCAATGATCTCATTTTTGCCATTCTCCACTTCGAGAGTACAGGCTTCCATATTCTCCTGTGCTGTCCTTAATTTCTCTTCTTCCTCAGAAAGTTTCTTACGGACAGCCTTTAACTGTGCATAAATATCCGTTTTTTCTTCTTCAAGTTTCTTCTTTGAATCTGTTCTTACTGAAAGTTCAGCCTCAATAGTCTGGATACGTCCCTTATAATGCTCTTCATTCTGTGCCCCTGCCAGTATCTGCTCATTTAATACATTGATCTGGCCTTCCAGCTGCTGTTTACGGATTGCCTGCTCCTGGCCGGAAATGCGAAGTGCATCCATTTTGGAATTTAAATCTTCCAACTCCTGTTCCAGACGTTCATATTCCACCTTGGTCCGGTCATAGGAACTCTGGGTATCCTTCAGCTGATTCTGCGCAATTATGTTCTTCTCTTCCAGTTCCTTGAGTTCTTTGGCTGCAGCAGCATACTCCATCAGGAACATATTCACATCCAGTTCCTTAAGAGTCTCTCTTTTGGAAAGATAAACTCTTGCTGTCTCTGACTGTTTCTCCAGTGGTTCCAGCTGTCTGGTAAGCTCCGAGAGGATATCTGTCACTCTGACCAGGTTCTGGCGTTCTTCCTCCAGTTTTTTGATCGTGGTATTCTTTCTTCTCTTAAATTTAACAATACCTGCTGCCTCATCAAAAAGCTCTCTTCTCTCTTCCGGTTTACCGCTTAGGATCCTGTCGATCTGTCCCTGTCCGATAATGGAATATCCTTCTTTACCGATACCTGTATCATAAAACATCTCATTGATATCTTTCAGTCTGCAGGCACTTCCGTTGATCTTATATTCACTCTCTCCTGAACGGTAAAGCCTTCTGGTAACCGTAACCTCGTTAAAATCAACCGGAAGCTTATGGTCTGAATTATCCAGTGTGATCGCCACCGATGCATAACCCAGGGGTTTTCTTGTCTCTGTACCGGAGAAAATAACATCCTGCATATTTCCTCCTCGCAGAGATCTGGCACTCTGTTCACCCAGCACCCATCTCACCGCATCACCGACATTGCTCTTTCCACTTCCGTTCGGACCTACAATACCGGTGATCCCGTTATGAAATTCAAAATTGATCTTCTGGGCGAAAGACTTAAATCCCTGTACCTCTATATTCTTTAAATACATAATTCTCCTGTTTATTTTCTGAGTACACGAATCGCCTGGTATGCTGCGGCCTGTTCTGCTGCTTTCTTTGTATGACCGCTTCCCTGTCCCATCACTTTTCCGTTTACTCTTGCCTCCACAGTAAAGTTTTTGTTATGATCCGGGCCTTCTTCTTTTGTCAGAATATATTCCACCGGCTGTGTTCCGTTTTCCTGCACGATTTCCTGCAGGATGGTCTTGCTATCATAAAAGAGCTGTTTGTGTTCAATATCATTCAGGATAAAATTCAGCACAAACTCCTTTGCATTAGCAAAACCACCATCCAGATAGATAGCTCCCAGTAAAGCCTCTGTTGCATCAGAGACGATAGAATCCCTGTTTCTTCCGCCTGTCATATCCTCGCCCTTTCCAAGCAACAGAAACTGCGGCAGTCCGAATTCTCTTGCACAATAGGCAAGGCTTGGCTCACACACCAGGCTGGCTCTCTTCTTTGTCAGCTCTCCCTCCGGTATCTGGGTAAATCTTGCATACAGATAATCACTGCTGATCAGCTCCAGCACAGCATCTCCCAGAAACTCCAGTCTCTCATTGCTGCCCAGCTTCCCCAGCTTCTTCTCATTTGCATAGGAACTGTGAGTCAGTGCCTGTGTAAGATAATGTTTATTTTTAAAATGATATCCTATGATTTCTTCTAATTCTTCTGTCTTTCTATTCATTCCTCTAACCCTCTCCATATGCGCAGGGCTGTCATCTGACAACCCTGCGACATCATTTTTGCAACTGCTCAGTGCGCCTGTATTATGCTCCTGTCAAATTTCAGACTGCCGGACAGTTACATTTTTATTTAATTGTCCGAATTGCTTCAACAGCATCACCAACTGTCTGAATCTGTTCGACAGATTCATTATCCAGCTCAATGTCATACTCCTCTTCAATCCCCATAATAATCTGAAAAATATCAAGAGAGTCTGCACCAAGATCATCTACAAATGTAGTGTCTTCTGTGATCGAATCTGCATCAATATTCAGAACCTCTGCTATGATAGCTTTTATTTTCTCCAGTTCCATCTTCAACCCTCCTTCCTGTTCCTGTCCTGCTCTATTCTGCTCCGGACTTCAGTACTTCCTGATCCTCCAGGATACGCTCTGCGATCTTCTCGTTGATCTTCTCCTGTTTAAACTGTACACACTGGAAAATACCATGTTTGATCTCAATGGCTTTGGCACTTCCATGCGTCTTTACCACAAGTCCTTTAAGCCCCAGAAGCGGTGCTCCGCCATATTCCGTTGCATCAAAGGATTTCAGAGTTTCTTTCAGTGCAGGCTTTACCAGAAGTGCACCGATCTTACTTCTTGTGCTGGTCATCATTCCTTCTTTGATCTTCTGGACCAGGGCAGAACCAACTCCCTCATATAATTTAAGGATCACATTTCCCACAAATGCTTCGCATACGACCACATCCGCATATCCTGCCGGGATATCTCTGGCTTCTATACTTCCGATGAAATTAATGCTTTTGCATTCTTTCAGAAGGGGGAAAGTTTCTTTTACAAGTGCATTTCCCTTCTCCTCTTCCGCCCCGTTATTTACAATGGCAACTTTTGGATTTTTAATACCGACTACGTTCTCCATATAAATAGAGCCCATCTTCGCAAACTGCACCAGATGCGATGGACGTGCATCCACATTGGCACCACAGTCGATCAGAAGGGAAACACCCTTCGTGGTAGGGATCAACGGTGCAAGAGGCGGCCTCTCCACACCTTTACTTCTGCCTACCAGTACCTGTCCGCCAACAAGAACAGCTCCTGTACTTCCTGATGAAACAAAGGCATCTGCCTCCTGTTTCTTAACCATATTCAAACCTACTACGATTGATGAATCTTTTTTCTTACGGATCGCAAAAACAGGGGGTTCTGCTGTCTCGATCACCTGGGATGCATTGACAACCTGAATCTGGTTCTTCGGATATCCGGAATATTTCGCCAGTTCCTTATCTATCACTTCCTGTTTTCCTGTAAGAATTACTTTTATGTCCTGTCTCTCTGTTACAGCTTCCACTGCAGCTCTGACAGGTTCTGCCGGGGCATTATCCCCGCCCATTGCGTCCACTACAACTCTGACCTGTTCTGCCATATTTTTATATCTCCTGTTCACTTACTGTTCACTTACAGATGTCAGAATCAAAAGATATTTTCTGTTACTGACCCGGCATCCGCAAATTGCCCCGCTGCAAAGCAGCTCCTGCAATCTTCCATAATCTGTATCATACTAAAGAACCCTCTGCAAAGTCAATAGCATCTGAAAAAAATCACTTTTCACTTTTTTGTGCCTCGATTCGCTCCGCCAGATCATTCAGATAAACCCACCTGTCCATCTTCTCATCCAGATCTGCCTGTGCCTTCTCCTTCTGCTCCATGATCTCACGAAGCTTCACAGAATTGGTGGCATTGGCCTCCATATCCTTATCCAGCTTCTCCAGCAGTTCCTCCAGCGTTGCAATATCATCATCGATAGTTTCAAATTCCCTCTGCTCTTTATAGGTAAATTTCAGCTTCTGGGGACGATTCTGCTTCCAGTCTGCCTGAGCCGACTTCTTCTTTTCCGCACCAACTGCAATGCTCTGTCCTTCAGATACTGCCCCGCCTTTTCTCGCCAGCGCCTCTGTATAATCCGTATATCCGCCCTCATACTGGGTCAGATGTCCATTCCCCTCAAAAGCAAAAATCCTGTCCACAATATTATCCAGAAAATACCTGTCATGAGACACTGCGATCACAATCCCTGCAAAAGAATCCAGATAATCCTCCAGAATGGTCAGTGTAGGAATATCCAGATCATTACTTGGCTCATCCAGAAGAAGCACATTCGGCGCCTCCATCAGAACCTTCAGCAGATACAGACGCCTCTTCTCACCACCTGACAATTTGGCAATGGGTGCATACTGCATGGCAGAATCAAAGAGAAACCTCTCCAGCATCATTGTTGCGGAAATCTTCCCGTCTCTGGTCGGAATATACTCTGCCACGTCGCGGATATAATCGATCACACGCTGATTGGTATCCATATCCGGCACTTCCTGTGCAAAATACCCTATGCGGATGGTTTCTCCAATTTCCACTTCTCCTGCATCCGGCTGTACCATCCCATCAATAATCTTGATCAAAGTTGACTTTCCGCATCCATTGGGGCCGATAATTCCCAGACGCTGATTGCGCAGCACAATATAATTAAAATCATCCAGGATCTTCTTCTCACCAAAACTCTTGCTGATATGGTGAAGTTCGATTGTCTTCTTTCCCATACGTGTCTCAACAGAATCCAGCTCCACATTCGCATCACGCACCGGAGCCTTTCCGTTCTTCAGTGCCTCCAGGCGTTCCAGACGTGCCCGCTGCTTGGTACTTCTGGCTCTGCATCCACGCTTTGCCCACTCCAGTTCCATGCGGAGTACGCTCTGTCTCTTCCTCTCACTGGCAAGCTCCATCTCCTCACGCTCTGCCTTCAGTTCCAGAAACTTCGAGTAATTAGCCTCATAAGCATAAAGGCCGCCATGGGAAATCTCCAGAATCTTATTAGTAACCCTGTCGAGGAAATATCTGTCATGAGTAACCATAATCACAACGCCCTTAAAACTTCTCAGAAAGTCCTCCAGCCAGGTCACCATCTCATTATCCAGATGGTTGGTAGGCTCGTCCAGAAGCAGCACATCACAGGGATTCACCAGAGTCCTTGCCAGTGCCACCCTTTTCTTCTGTCCCCCGGATAAATGATCGATCTTCTCCTCATGGTCTGTAATTCCCAGCTTATTCAGAACATTCCTTGCCTCGCTCTCAGTACTCCAGTCTTTCTGCCACTTTCCTTCTGCCACATAATCCAGGACAGAAGCTCCCTGCGGAAACTCCGGCATCTGCGGAAGATACGTGATTCTCAGGCCATTTTGAGTGATCACCTGCCCCTCATCCGGCTCCTCCAGACCGCCGATGATCTTCAGAATCGTAGACTTCCCAGTCCCATTAATCCCGATGATCCCAATCTTATCTCCCTGATGCACCCCGTAGGAAACATCATCCAGCACCACCTTCTCACCAAACACCTTGGAAACATGCTCTATATTCAGAATATTCATAAATTCAAACCTCTCTCGTAATTTTCGCTTCCTGTCTGTTTCTGCTCATCTGTAACACTTCCACAAAAACTATAGAATTCGCTCCTCATTATACCATCTTCCCAGCCATTCTAAAACCCCCGGCACAGAAAAAACACTCCCCTCCGAATAAATCTATCCGAAGAGGAGTATCCTCAAAATCACATATTTTTGTTCCTGAAAAAGAATTGCTTAGTTCATCTCAGTTCCATTCTCAACTGCATACTTCAGTCCCTGCACAGCAACCGCCAGCGTAGCTTCCTCTACAGTAGCGCTTCCAAGATCACCCATATCCAGTGTCAGTGTATCATCATCATTCACTGCCACGCCAAAAGTAAGTGCCATCTCAGAAACTTCATCAGTAATCGTCACAGTACCATTCTCTTCATCAAAAGTACCTTCACCAACAAAGCTTACATAGTTATCATCCTGATCGATCACAAGTACTGAGCAGAAAGTTCCATCATCATTAGCTGCATAAATAAAAGTCTCACCCGCTTCTGTTTCGCCGGAATAACACTCTGTCAGGATATCACCCATATCCTGATAAGTCTGATTGTAATCCGACTCATCACCGTCTGCCTCATAAGGCTCCAGGGTTGCAGTCAGGTCCAGACTGTCCGGATCATAAAGTTCCAGAAGATTCTCTTCCTCATTTGCCTGCACCAGATAAGTTACCATATTTTCATCATCATACGTGCCGTCGTCATTTGCGAACTGCATTACCAGAGCTGTATATTCTCCGTCTGAACTCAGGGCATATACACCAAGAACATCCTGCTCTTCATCCTTCCACTGACCAAAAAACGAATTATCTTTGTAGAATCCGTAGATATCTCCTGCGCTGTCCTTCCAGAGTCCTAACATTGCCTCTGATACATCCGCGACATCTCCGTCATCTGCTGCTTCTTCTGTAGTCTCCTCTGCTGCCCATACCGGAACAACCATAGAGCTTACCATTGCAGCAGCACAAAGACCTGCCATTATTTTTTTCCAGTTTTTCATATTTTTTTACCATCCTTTCTTAAAATGTGTGTACATATTTCTAAACTGAATTTCTATGTTCTTACTATAAAAAATTTCAGTCTTATTTTCAAGATACATGGGATTAAATGACATTTTTCATGAAATATGGAAAAATGAATAAATACTTATGGTATTACTTGCTTTCAGTAAGGAATCCGTACTTGAATAACTCATGAAAATACGCTAAAATACAAATTATGTTTAAGTTAATTTAGGAGGTACTCCTTTTGAATATTGCAATCCTTGACGATTCAAAGGAAGATCTGCGTCAGGTAAAATCTGTCATTTCTTCTTATTATGAATCCCAGAACACATCCGCAGACATCCATTTGTATTCCAGCGCAGAAGCTTTTTTTACTAAATACATACCCGGATTTTACGACCTGATCATTATGGATATTTATATGGGCAGTATGACCGGTATGGATGCAGCCAGAAAGCTCCGCGAAGCCAGGGATACAGCTGCTCTGATTTTTATTTCAAGCAGTGATTCCTTTGCTGTGGAAAGCTATGATGTACAGGCATCCTACTATCTGCTGAAGCCCTTTGACCCGGAGAAGCTTTGCCGGATCCTCTCAACAATCCAGTTCAGGCAGTCGCAGAATTCCAGATATATAGAGCTGATTTCCGACCGTACCCCTGTAAAGATCCCTGTCAGGAGCATCCTGTACGTGGATACCTACCGCAATGCAGTTCAGGTACATACCACAGATGCAGGCATTATACGCTCCTACATAACCTTCCAGAAATTCGAAGAGCTTCTGGAGGGAATGAAATGTTTTCTCTCCTGTTACAGAGGCTGTATCGTAAATATGGATCACATCGAGAAATCCACAGATGAAGGCTTTGTTATGGACAATCAGGAGCTTGTTACTGTACGCAAGCGTGGCTCCAACGCAATAAAAAAAGCATATCTGGAATACTTATTCTCTTCAGACTCTGATAAATAAGTATTTCCGATATGCCTCTTCCCCTCCGGGCAGTAACTATTTATTTACTGTACTGTTTTCACCGGCAGAAAGATATTTACTTTAAAAATACCCTCTTCTGTATTAAAAACTACATATCCGCCCATTCGTTGTACCACTTCTGCCACAGACGCTGTTCCGATTCCAAAGCCTTCATGCTTTGTTGAATAAAAAACTTTTTCCCTTCGCTGGATTCCATTGGAATATGGATTTGAAATCTCTATCAGAAGCTTCCTGTTCTTAACCTTTGTAAGCATCTTTACATAAGGCTTATTTTCCGGCAGCAGATCTTTTACTGCATCTACGGCATTTTCCAGAAGATTTCCATATATTTTGCACAGATCTGTATCTGAAATGCCAATATTCTGTGGCAGCATCATATCACATTCAAAAGGAATCCCTTTCTTCCTCAGTTCTCCTGCATAAAAATGGATCACTGCATCTACGGCCATGTTTCTGCAATAACAGATTAGCTTTTCCTCTTCTGTTATAACGGATGCATACTCCTGCAGATATTCCATCATCTCCTGATATTTTCCCTGCTGGGTGTAAGACATGATGGTGCGCAGATGGTGTCTCATATCATGGCGCATCCTGCTGATCTCATCCATCTTTTCTGTAAGTTCCTCATAATTCTGTTTCTGTATCTGCAGTTTCTGTTCCATCTGACGGCTGTATTCTCCATAGGTAAGCTGAAATCTGTAAGCATTGGCAAGCTCCATCCACAGAGTCAGTCCCACACTGGCTACAAGCACTGCTGCACCAATTTCCATAAACCACCCGCCAATGATCGGCTCATATAATCTCCATATCCGGTCTGCTGCCAGAGACGCTGCATAAACAACAATTCCCACTAAAAGTACATTACTGTACTTCTGTTTTATCTCCTTTACACTTCTGAAAAGCAGATAACCGGCTGCTGCCCACTTCAAAATCTCTGTAAGCTTAGAGATCAGATACAGCCCTGTTGCAGACTGGGCTCTGCTGCACAGCATTTCTGCCACAAAAACCATCACTCCGGCTACTGCGGCCACACCTGCAAGAATTTCCGGAATCCTTTCCTCACCTCCCAGGATCTTCTGTTGTACCAGCATAACACCGGCAAACATCAGATAATAGAACAATGCCTCCATTCCATAACAAGGCTGTACTTTTACTGCAACAAAGGAATGCAGGATCGGATAAGAACCATATCCCAGCACACAGATACAAAGCAGGGCAAAAAGTCCAAACTCCACTTTTTTAGTTCGCATATACATATACACTGAAAAAATCAGGACAAAAAATGTAAAAGCCATAAATACCACAGCAATCATAAGCGACAACCCGCGGATAATATTCACTTTAAAAGGAGAAGCCAAAACCGGCACATACTGAATTCCCGATGACACCGAATGTTTGTCTGTCACTGCGATCACAATCTCTGCAGTTCCTTTTCCCTCAAAGGTAAATACCCTGTTCTGAATCTGCTCCTGGTAATTGTCCGGATCCGGATTTCCCATCTGCCCCATCAATTCCCCATTAATATACAGCTTGTAAGCAGAAAAAATCTCTGTCAGGCCAATAGCATATTGTTTTTCTTTTTCAGGAAGCACCAGGGTCATCCGATAGGTACCACTTCCAAAAGGAGATTTATTTTTGTCGCCCAGGTCCATTCCACCGTACTCGCCAATGGAAACATAACGGCTGTAGTAGTCCTCCTTCTGTTCCTTTATTTCCTGCGGTGTCAGCAATACATCCGGATAATATTCCCATTCCCTGGCAAGATAATGCACAGAATCATCATCAGGCACATAGAGGATTCCCTGAATGGCCTGGTCCCCCCTGGCCGTATATTTGTTATCAAAGCGGTAAAACAGAAAGAATATGCCCATAGTCAATGCAAATACAGTTGCTATAAGTAGTAATGAATATTTCCAGTTCTTCTTCATTGCTGACACCTCCTTCTGTTTTCGGGTGCTTTTTTTGCTTTTCCTCTGTCCCTTATCTGCGTTTTTTACAAAATACAAAAATAGCAGCAAATGCCATGATACATACTGCCAGTAATGTAGGTATTATCATCAGAAGCTGCCTGCCGGAAGCTTCTGTTTTCTGTTCTGTTTTCTCTTCCGGCACCGACTCTTCTTCTGTAAATCCTGTATCTTCTCCATCTGAAACAGCTTCCACACTGTCCTCATCCGTCTGATCTCCCATACTTTCTGATTCTCCATCTATGAGGAAATAGTCTCCCGTCTGGCTGATTTCCATACGGAGAACATTTTGCTTTTCCTGATAATTCACTGCATATTGATTTCCCTGCACATCCTCCGCTTTTACTGTTTCAGGTAACTGGATTCCGCCAAACACAGATGTCTGAAATTCCACCACTGTTCCCGGAACTTCTGTTACCTCCTCACCTCTGACAAAAATCCGCAGAGAAAATGCAGTTTCTGACGTTTTCTCGATTCTTATCTGGATTTCATCCTCTGCATTGATCTTCCATCCGTTCACTGTATCCGGAGAAAATGTTACAGAGATTCCCTGTTTCTCAAACCTTGCACTTCCATTCTGTTGGATCATAAGAAGCATTCTCTTTCCACTGACTGCAGTAATGGTGTCGGTGCTTAACTCTGTCACGGAATTCTCTGTATCCGATATTTCAGCAGATTTTGCATCAGAAGCTTTGTTACTGCTGCTATTCTGTCCGTCTGTATTATTGTCTGTTCCGTAAGAGTCACCATAATGATATCCGGCACTTCCCGTATTCAGATTCTCTTTCTTTTCTTCCTGTACTACTTCTGACGAAGCAGGTGCTTTCTGCACAATGTCAGGAAGATCTTTTTCCTCTCTGTCCGAAAAATTTCGCTCATGCCAGTATTCATTGACAATAAACGCATCATTATAGGAAAAAGAATAAATTCCTGTGCTCCCTTTCTCATAGACAGCACAGATCTGGTAGTTCTGTCCTTTCTTTAATATCTCTCTGTAATAAATCTGAATTCCATCAGAAGTCACTTCCACCAAGTCATCATCAATTTTCCGGTAATTTCCCTCATTCTCAGAGAGGTAAACCTGTATGTTCCGGCGTTCCTCTGCAGAAAATCCATCCAGCAGCACCGGAAATTCCAACAGATCTACAGCCGGCATGCTGTAGGTATTTATCTGTGGTTCTCCTTTTTTCTGTACAGAAAGATATGCATATGCCTCTGGCAGCGTCAGGCTGTCAGCTACTTCATATCCCTCTGGGATCACAAATGACCCGGTTACCTTGTACACGCCTTGTTTTTTTGTATTTACCTGGCTCAGATCCCAGGAGGATTCCAAAATCAGCTCCGGATTCTCCGCTGTATTTTCAAATGTTTCTGCAGTGCTGACACGCAGTCTGACATTCTCCTTCAATTCTTTCTCAATCTGCTTCAGGCTTCCCCCCGTTTTTACTGCATAGGCAGCACATCTGCTGAGATATTTCTCATCTCCGGTATCATAAGAGCAGATGATCTTTCCAGGCTTCTCTGTGTTTCCAAGCAAACTGTGCTGATAACCGTAAATTTTAAGACTGCCGTCTTTTTGGTATTGAAACCGCAGAGTATTGGTCTGCTTCCTTCCATTATCATAGGTTACCAACAGAGAATAGGTATTGCCCACAACCATACTCTGGTTAGATACATACAGGCCCTCCTCTTCACAGAGAGCAAAGCCCTCCTCAGTGAGGTTGATCCACTGTCCGCTTTCTTTCTTCAGATAAGCTTCCATGGAGTCAAAATTTTCCTGCTTCAACCAGGGAAATATATAGATTCCTGCCGCAGTCAGCCTGTAATATATATTAATATCCGGTTTGTCCGGGTACTGCACAGAAACAGTTGTCTGTACCTGCAGACTTTCACTCTCATCAAAAGCATACTCAGGCGGAAGCTTCAGTACACCTTTCATTGTGTAAACGCCTGCCAGTTTCATATTTACAGACGAAACATCCCAGAACACTGGAATATGCAGTGTATCTGTGTCTGTATAAACTGTATAGAAAACCCGAGACAGTTTCTCAGTAATCAGTTCGCTGCTTTTATTTATTTCTACAGCTACTGCAGGAATATCCTTCGGTACGATCACATCATTTACCCGGATCACCGCGCCCCATACTGTGGTATTTTTTTTCATTCCCCATATGCCAGTCAGGCACAGAGTTATCATTAAAATCAGAACTGTTATTTTCTGTTTTCTCATGCTTTTTTCATACTTTCATTTTACATTACTACTCGATCCGTTATCTTTATTCTCAATTTCCTTTGTTCTTAGCTTACCTTATCTGGTGAATTTCGGCAACAGACATAGGATAAACTGCATTATTTCATGAAAAATGGTGTACCGAAAAATGATTAATTCTCCTTTTTCTTTCCTGGAAATTTCATAAAATAATATACAATAAACAATACTGCCGTAATGCTCCATGAAACCGGATAACTGAGCATGATCGTATTAATTCCCGGGTACATCTGTCCGGCTGTAAAAAGCCACAGGATTCTCAGGGAACACACACCGCCGCAGGTAAGGAGCATAGGCACCAGAACCTTCCCGGTACCCCTCAGTGCCCCGGACAGAATCCCTATGATCACATAAATGAAATAGGACGGCAGTAAAAAACGACTCATATGAACACCATGGACGATCACTGCACTGTCTGTGGTAAACAGACGATAAATCCAGGGAGCAAATGAATACATCAAAATGATCATCACCGCAGAACTGACCATACTCATGACCATGCAGACACTCACACTCTTTCGCATACGGTGATATTTGCCGGCTCCGAAATTCTGTCCCACAAAGGTAGTAATGGAAATTGCGAACGCATTGATCACCATCCAGAAAATAGCATCGATTTTCCCAAGAGTTCCCCATGCCGCCACTGTGTCAGTTCCCAGATTATTTACAAATACCTGTATCACAATATTGGAAATATTATACATTACAGATTCCAGACCTGCCGGAATACCGATTCTCAGAACTGAAAACAGCATTCTTCTGTCAAAACGGATCTGATTGATCTTCAGCACATATATCTCTCTGGTTTTCAGAAGCATTACTGTTACGATCAGCGCACTGATTACCTGAGAAGTAACTGTAGCAACAGCTACTCCTGTCACACCCATGCCAAACGCAACCACAAACAGCAGATCAAGAATAATGTTCAGCACACAGGTAATGATCAGAACATACAGTGGTCTTTTGGAGTCTCCTACTGCACGCAGGATGGCGGCCCCCATATTATAAACCAGGTTAAAAACCATTCCGCCAAAATAAATATGAAGATACACTGCAGAGTCCTCTACCACATCTGCAGGTGTCTTCATAAGCATTAATGCAGGTCTGGTCAGAAAAATCCCCACTACAGTAAGAACAATTCCCGCTGCAATGGAGAATGCGAATGCTGTATGCAGTGCCTTACTCAGATTCTTCTTATCTTTTGCCCCATAAAACTGCGAAATCACAACTGCCGCCCCTGAGGAAAGCCCTACAAAAAAGCCAACGATCAGATTGGCGATCTGACTGGCAGAACCTCCAACTGCAGCAAGTGCCTGTTTTCCTACGAAACGGCCGACAACAATAGTATCTGCCGTATTATAAATCTGCTGAAAAAATGTTCCAAATACAATAGGAAAGAAAAATAACAGCAGCTGTTTCCAGATCACACCTTCTGTGATCTGATTTACCTTCTCCTTCTCATTCATTACTTTTTCCTCATCCATTATAATGTTCAGATGTATCTATCTTTATATGGATCATCTGCAGTTACTGTCCACGCTGCCCGGCAAACCGTTTCGCGCTACACAGAATTTTATAGCAATTCCGGAACATTACAGAGTAATTTCCTATAACATAAAATAATACACAAAAAAGCAGGCATCCCAAACGGGAGAACCTGCCATACTTTGCAACCATTAAAAATTAGTCTTCAACTTTAATGATTTCCTTTTTGTTGTAGCTTCCGCAAGCTTTGCATACTCTGTGTGGCATCATCAGTTCGCCACATTTGCTGCATTTTACAAGGTTCGGAGCGCTCATTTTCCAGTTTGCTCTTCTCTTATCGCGTCTTGCTTTGGAAGATTTATTCTTCGGACAGATGGACATTATGTTACACCTCCTTAAATTTACTAAATATATCACTGATAGCTGCCATACGGGGATCCTTAGGTTCCTCGACGCATCCACAGGGACCGTCATTGAGGTTTTTCCCGCACTGGCTACAGATTCCTTTGCAGTCTTCTCTACATAAAACCTTCAAAGGCCAGCTCATCAGTACCTCAAGATAGACCAGCTGGTCCACATCCAGGTCCATACCTGTGAGATAAGAACTTTCGTCCAGATCATTCACACGGTCTTCATCCGTAAGCTTCATATCAAGTTTTCGCTCAATCTCCAAAGGAATCTCTGTTGAAACCTCTTCCAGACATCTGTCACAGGGAATACCTACGGTAATCTTACCCGTTCCTCTGATCTCAAGATTTCTGTCACCTGTATTCGTGATCGTAAGCTCTATGGGTTCTTTTGCAAGTACCGGAAAGCTTCCTGATTGAAAGGTGATCGTATCCATTCCAAACTCTGCAGTCTTCTGAATACGCATTCCTTCACTGGATGAAATATCTGATAAATGTATCTGCATACTTTTCTCCTATCCACACTTGTTTTATTATACATACCGCCTCTGCTTTTGTCAACGATAAATTAGAAAAATTTCACATTTTGTCAAGTAATATTCCTTTACGAAGTATTTTATCATCCGGCGGCATTATTATCAGGTAATTTCCACATGCCTTACGGGCACAAAGAAGGGTGCTCCTGACAGATGCACCCTTCCCTTCTATATAAATATAACTTTTATCCAGTTATATTTCTCTCGTTTGGACACAAAACAGACACTTTATTATCTGTGAAAATTAAACCAGAGCTACTGTCTCTCTGCAGATTGCAAGTTCTTCGTTTGTAGGAATTACAGCAACTTTAACTTTGGAATCCGGTGTAGAGATAACGATCTCTTCTCCGCGAACTCCGTTAGCTTCTTTGTCAAGTGTAACTCCAAGGTATCCAAGATAGCTTACAACTTTCTCACGTACAGGAATAGCATTCTCGCCGATACCTGCTGTAAATACGATGGCATCTACACCGTTCATAGCTGCAACATATCCGCCAACGAATTTAGCGATACCATAGCAGAGAACATCGATTGCGTTAGCTGCATCTTCGTTTCCGCTCTGAGCTGCATCGTTCAGGTCACGGAAGTCACTGGATAATCCGCCGGATAATCCAAGAAGACCGGATTTCTTATTAAGAACGTTCATCATACCTGCGATATCAAGGTTTTCTTTCTTAGCGATGAATTCCATGATAGCCGGGTCGATGTTACCGGAACGTGTTCCCATAACAACACCTTCAAGTGGAGTAAGACCCATTGTTGTGTCTACACACTGTCCGTTTACTACAGCACTGATGGAAGAACCGTTTCCAAGGTGGCAGACGATAACTTTGGAGTTGTCTTTGTCAAGACCAAGGAATTCAACAGCACGTTTGGAAACAAAGCTGTGGGATGTTCCGTGGAAACCATATCTTCTTACTTTGTAGTTCTTGTAATATTCGATCGGAAGACCATAGAGATATGCTTTTGCAGGCATTGTCTGATGGAAAGCTGTATCGAATACTGCTACCTGAGGTACACCCGGCATAAGCTCGGAGCATACACGGATACCGATCAGGTTTGCAGGGTTATGAAGTGGTGCAAGGTCATTGCATTCTTCTACTGCTGAGATTACTTCATCTGTGATCACTACAGATTTGGCAAATTTCTCACCACCATGTACAACACGATGTCCAACAGCATTTACTTCTTTCAGGCTTCCGATTGCGCCTGTTTTATCATTTGTGAGGGCATCCAGTACCATCTGGATTGCTTCTTTATGTGTAGGCATTGCAGCTTCTGTGATCTCTTTGTCACAGCCTGTTTTCTGATATACTAATCTTCCATCGATACCGATTCTTTCGCAGAGACCTTTTGCAAGAACTGCTTCTGAATCAGAGTTGATCAGCTGATATTTAAGGGATGAACTTCCACAGTTGATTACTAATACGTTCATTTTCATATTCTGCCGGCAACAAATTTCGAATACTGTCCATAATCCTGACACAAGTCTTCGAATATTTCTGTCAGCTTTTCCTTTCATATTATAATATTATTCTCATCATTTCTAGGGAAATATGAGTAATGATATCAAAGGCATCAGAATCAGAAATATCTCCTCCGATGCCTTTAACATTATGTAGTCAATGAAATAATTCTCAGTCCGTTTTACGGTCTGACTGAAATCTTATTTGTTGTCGTCAGCCTGGCACTGTACTGCTGTGATAGCTACCACACCAACGATATCGTCTGCAGAGCATCCACGGGACAGGTCATTTACAGGTTTAGCGATACCCTGGGTTACAGGTCCGTAAGCTTCTGCTTTTGCAAGACGCTGTACAAGTTTGTATCCGATGTTACCTGCATCAAGGTCTGGGAATACAAGTACGTTAGCTTTACCTGCAACTTCGCTTCCAGGAGCTTTAGAAGCGCCTACGCTTGGAACGATAGCTGCATCAAGCTGGAATTCTCCGTCAAGTGCAAGTTCCGGATTCTGCTCTTTTGCGATCTTTGTAGCTTCTACAACTTTATCTACGTCAGCATGTTTTGCACTGCCTTTAGTGGAGTGTGAAAGCATTGCAACGATTGGTTTCTCCTTAACAAGAAGTTCAAAGGATTCTGCAGAAGATGCTGCGATTGCTGCAAGCTCTTCTGAAGTCGGGTTCTGGTTCAGACCGGAATCAGCAAATACAAATGCGCCGTTTGCGCCATATTCGCAGTTCGGAACTACCATTAAGAAGAATGCAGATACAAGTTTTGTACCTGGTTTTGTTTTCAGGATCTGAAGACATGGTCTTAATGTATCAGCTGTAGAGTGACATGCACCGGATACCATACCGTCTGCATCGCCCATTTTTACCATCATTACACCATAGTACAGATACTGGTTAAGAAGAATCTCTTTAGCCTGATCCGGTGTCATGCCTTTTTTCTGTCTTAATTCTACTAACTTGTCAATGTATCCCTGTGTTTTCTCTGATGTAGCAGGATCTACGATCTGTGCGCCGGAAATATCATATCCGTCTTCAGCTGCACTCTTTTTAACAGCTTCTTCGTTACCAACAAGGATAACCTTTGCAATTCCTTCTTTTAAAATTTTCTCTGTAGCTGCCAGAGTTCTCTTATCCTCTGTCTCCGGAAGTACGATTGTTTTTACGTTTGCTTTTGCTCTCTCTTTGAGTGTGTCAATAAATCCCATGATTAAAATGGCTCCTTTCATATAGCAGTTCTGATATCACAATATCTGTATACCAGATGTCATTACCATTCACCGAATATATACAGTAAACAGTAATCTGTTTTCTGCGCTGTCTTCATTATACCTCCTGAAGCCTTGTATTTCAAGCATCTGAATGGTAGAATATGACATAAAAAAGTATTTTTTAAGATGCAATATGGTTAAAAAAGAGAACTCTACAAAATTTCAGGAAGGAGCATCTGTGTAAATTTATGAAAACAGCAGGAATTATTGCAGAATATAATCCTTTTCACAAAGGACATGAATATCAAATCAGGTATACAAAGGAAAGGTTAAAAGCAGACTACGTTATCGTTGCCATGAGCGGAGATTATGTGCAGCGCGGCACTCCTGCTCTCATCTCCAAACACGCACGTGCAGAAATGGCTCTGCGGTGTGGTGCTGACCTTGTACTTGAAATGCCGGTATCCATCTCTACAGCAAGTGCAGAAGCCTTTGCAATGGGGGGTGTTTCCCTGTTAGACAGCCTTGGTATTGTTGATATGCTCTGCTTTGGAAGTGAATCCGGGGAGATCAGCGCACTGAAAGAACTGGCTGAGATCCTTGTAGAAGAACCTGAAGAATATAAAAAGCTGCTGAAAAGCTTTTTAAGCGAAGGGCTGACTTTTCCGGCTGCCAGAAGCCAGGCACTGACAGAATATTTTAAGAATCCGCGCAACTTCAATGGTGACGATTTTGACGGAGTCCTTACTCCTCTGTTAAATGAAGTTACACAGATTCTGAATACACCGAATAATATTCTGGGGATCGAATACTGCAAGGCACTTCTCCGCCTGAACAGCCAGATCCGCCCTGTTACCATCCGCAGGGAAGGAATGGGGTATCATGAAACCACTGTCCCTGAAGGAGATTTAGCAAGCTCCTCCCCTGATTTACACTCATCTACTGATTCCTTTGCATCTGCAACTGCTATACGCAGTCTTATTCAGAATCTGGAAGGTGACCATTCAGAGGCAATCTCAGACATAAATAATCCAGTCAGGAATCCGGATACCAAAACTGCCAATATATTATCATCCCAGATTCCACCAGATGCTTTTTACGTTTTCAAAAAGGTGCTGGACTCCGGTGAATTTCTCACAGAAAATTCTCTGGACTCTATTCTTTCTTACTGCCTTATGAAAGAAAATGTAGAAAGCCTTTCTTCCTATATGGATGTTTCCGAGGATCTCGCCCGGCGGATCATAAATCAACAGAATCTTCTGTTGTCCTTTTCCCAGTCTGTATCTGTTTTAAAAACCAGAGAACTGACTCAGACAAGGATACAGAGGGCATTGCTTCATATTATATTAAATATCCATACTGCACCAGCACAGATTCCCTTTGCCCGGGTTCTTGGTTTCCGCAAAGAAAGCAGCGAACTGCTAAGCCGGATCAAGCAGCACAGCCGAATTCCTCTTATCACCAAGCTTGCGGACGCCCAAAATCTTTTGGACAGTGAAGGTAATCAGATTTTATCTGAAACTGTTTTTTCTTCCAATTTATATGAAAAACTTCTGTGTCTGAAAACCGGCAGAAAATTCTGCCACGAGTCCCAGAAACAGCTTATTATCCTATAATTCTTGTTGTTTGGATGCACTTATGTTAAAATACAAACAGTGAGGATAAGGATATAAAATAAGGAAGGAGGAAAAGAAAAATGAAAGCTAATTCAGGTTTGAAAAAGAACAGAACAAAGATTCAGATGGTACTTACCGCCCTGGTAATCTTATCTGTTGTACGTCAGTTTTTCCTGGGAAATTACCACAATATGTTTCTGGGAATCTTGACATTGATCCTTTTTATGGTTCCCCAGTTTCTGGACAGGAAACTGAACGTCACAATACCACCGGGACTGGAAACAGTGATTCTGATCTTTATCTTTTCAGCAGAAATTCTTGGCGAAATCAATGCCTTTTATGTAAAAATCCCTATCTGGGATACCATTTTACATACTACTAACGGTTTTCTGATGGCTGCCATCGGATTTGCACTGATTGATCTTTTTAACCGCAGCGACAGGTTTTCCATTAAAATGTCACCGTATTTTGTAGCTTTTTTTGCATTCTGTTTTTCAATGACTGTTGGTGTTATGTGGGAATTCTTTGAATTCAGCATGGACTGGTTTTTTGGAATGGATATGCAGAAGGACTGGATCGTACCGGCCATCAACTCTGTGAAGCTGAATCCTACCGGTGCAAATGTTCCGATCCATGTAGATGTTCAGTCCCTGGCCGTTAACGGCGAGACCTGGAATCTGGGAGGCTATCTTGATATTGGTATTGTTGATACCATGAAAGATTTGATCGTAAACTTTATCGGCGCAGTCGTATTTTCTATCATCGGTATTCTGTATCTGCGAAACCGCGGAAAAGGAAAGCTGGCAGCTTCTCTGATCCCGCAGGTACGCAGCAAGCAGGAAGAAGAACTTTCTTCCAAAGATCAGTAAGATCCACAGCTACCGAAACTGGCGCACTTTTCTGGAAATATTCTCCAGCTCTTCTCTGGAAAGCTCAGGAAGTCTTTCCAGCTGATCCATAAACATGGCAAGTGTCTCTTTTCGCTGCAATTCCACCATCTGGGTGTAGAAATTAACCACTACCCCGGTGGCAATGGCAACTACAAAAAGCGAATAGATCGTCAGAAGAACGGAACACATTTTTCCAATAAAAGTAACCGCAACCACATCGCCAAATCCGGCAGTGGAGATCACCGCATAGCAATACCACAGTGCATCTCCGTATCGGTTAATGTCCGGTTCAACCAGCTGGATCACTGCTGCGATAGCAAAAATAAACACAATAAAACCAATGATAATTTTATCTGCGCGAGTCCGTTTTAAAACACTGCCTAATACTTTAATTCTTTTCATGCACTTGTCCTCCAATGAAATAATATACTGCCTGAAATTAATTGAAGTATAGTATAAAACGGTTTCACTTGCAATATGAGAGGAGCTTAACAGTATGAAAGATAATAAAGCACTAAAATACCTCACTTTGATCACCGGAGTTTTAACATTGTTATTAGGAGTCTACACTCTTGTAAGACCAATGAGAACTTTTCTTGCAATCGGATGGATCCTGGGAATCCTTCTGTTTGTAAATGGTATTGAACTTGTAATCCTTTCTTTATCCAAAGAAAAGAAAGAAATCGGAGCATGTATTCTCGGTGTTCTGGAAGGACTTGCGGGTATTATCTTATTATTCAGCGGCATTCAGCGGTTCATCACAGACGTAATGGCAGCTTATATGGTCGGTGCAATCATTCTGATCTACGGTATTTTCCAGATTGCCGCCGGCACAAAGGTATATAAAACATCTAAAGGAAAAGGTATCCTGAGTATTGTGTGCGGTGTTTTATCCGTAATTGTCAGCATCATTTCATTTACCCATCCTGTACTTACCATGATCTCTGCAGGATATATGATCGCATTTTCTGTTTTAATGCAGGGTATCAACATGATCGTACTTGGAATTAATTTCGGAAAGGCAGAAAGTTGACAAAAAGGTTATGGCTATATGAATAACACAAAAAGCCCCAAAAACGTATCTTTAAAAAATCAGCTTGAATTGTGGCTGTTCTGTGCACTCATTGGTGCTGTTGCCGGTGCACTGGTATGGATCCTGCTGAAAATAATGGCAGTCGGAACTGAATTTCTATGGAAATGGCTTCCCGGAAAAACCTCTGTTCCCTATTATACGATTCTTATCTGTGTAGCCGGTGCGGCAATTATCGGTATTTTCCGAAAAATATTCGGAGACTATCCCGAAAATCTTGAAACCGTTATGGAAAAAGTCAGAGCAGAAAAAAGATACGAATACAAAAACATGCTTGTAATGATGGTGGCAGCACTGCTGCCATTACTCATAGGAAGCAGTGTAGGTCCCGAAGCCGGACTTACCGGTATTATCGTAGGTTTATGCTACTGGGCCGGAGACAACCTTAAGTTTGCCAAACAGAATACCAGAAATTATTCGCAGATTGGTGCCGCAGTCTCCATGAGTATGCTGTTTCACGCACCTCTGTTCGGTATTTTCGAAGTAGAAGAAAACTCTGAAGAAGACCTTGCAGCCTTAACAAAGGGTTCCAAATTATTTATTTACGGAATCGCGCTGGCTGCAGGCACTGGTATTTATGCAGGTTTATCTGCACTTTTTGGTGCAGGGCTTTCCGGATTTCCATCCTTTGATATGGTGGAAATCCAGAGAAAAGACTATCTGCTTATGATTCTGTATATTTTGTGCGGTCTTATCCTGGCATACTTCTATCAGGCAACACACAAGCTGACCGGAAATATTTCCAACAGATTCCCGGCAGTTGTAAAAGAGATTTTTGCAGGTTTATGCCTTGGAATCGCAGGTTCATTCTTACCTGCACTTATGTTTTCCGGAGAAGAACAGATGGGAACACTTATGAAAACCTATACCTCTTATCTGCCGCTGGCACTTATTGGCATTGCGTTTTTTAAGCTCCTGCTGACAAATCTGTGTATTCAGTTCGGTTTAAAGGGAGGACATTTCTTCCCTGTCATCTTTGCCGGAGTATGTATGGGATACGGCGTGGCAATGTTGACCTGCGGGCCAGACGGGGGACATGTGGTATTTGGAGCTGCAATCGTTACTGCATCACTTCTGGGTGGAATTATGAAAAAGCCACTGGCAGTAACCATGCTTCTCTTCCTCTGCTTCCCGGTTAAAATGTTTATCTGGATATTCATCGCAGCAGCGGTTGGGAGCAAACTTATCACACTCAAACCAGAGCAGGAACCTTCTGCAAATTACAGCAAGCAATAGAGTCGCTACCAGACAAAAAGAACCATTATATCAGAAAACATGGCTGTATGCTTCAGGCAACAACTATAGCTTCTGTATATAATGGTTCTTTCATTTACAATTATATGTTATTTTTATAATTACTTTTCTCCGGAAAGAAGAATACGGTCATTATCCAGCATCTTACCGGCACCTGTCTTAAACTTCTCCAGAAGACCTTCCACTGTCAGGCCTTTCTTTTCTTCTTCATGGATATCCAGCACAATATCTCCGGAATCCATCATCAGAATACGATTCCCCAGATCAAGGGCCGACTGCATATTGTGAGTGATCATCAGACAGGTAAGCTGATGTTCCTCTACAATTCGTTTCGTAAGATTCAGCACCTTCTCTGCTGTGCCCGGGTCAAGGGCTGCTGTATGCTCATCCAGAAGCAGAAGCTTGGGCGGATTCATGGTTGCCATGAGAAGTGTCAGCGCCTGTCTCTGTCCGCCGGAAAGAAGTCCTACCGGCTGAGTCATACGCTTCTCAAGTCCGATATCCAGAAGCTTCAGTTCTTCATGGAATCGTTCTTTCTCCTGTCTGGACACATGGGAAAGCCATCCGCCTTTCCCTGCTGCAAGTGCCAGATTCTCTTCTATAGTCATTCCAGGTGCAGTTCCCCTCATAGGATCCTGATACAGGCGACCGATGGTCTTTGCACGTACATGCTGGGGCATAAAAGTAATGTCCTGTCCATCCAGCATGATCACACCGGAATCTGTAAGAAAATCTCCACAGATCGCATTAAACAGAGTGGATTTACCAGCTCCATTGGAACCGATGATCGTTGCAAAATCGCCCTTCTCCAGATTCAGGGATAAATCTCTGATGGCCTGTTTCTCGTTTACCGTACCCGGATTAAAAGTCTTGGAAATATGTTCAATCTTCAGCATAAATCACTGTACTCCCTTCCTGTGAGTCATTCTTCTCTTAATCTGCGGCCACTGTTTTTTCAAATATGGACCTGAAATAGCCAGCACAACGATCACAGAAGATACCAGTTTCAGCATAAATGCCGGCATATTGAATCTCAGTGCGACGGTATATACCAGACGGAAAATAAAAGATCCAAGTACCATGCCAACAGCTCTCACGAAAATTCCACCTCTGCCAAGAATCGTACCACCGATCAGCAGGGAAGCCAGCGCGATGGTAACCATTCCCTGTCCGATATTGATATCTACAGATTTCTGTGACTGAGACAGAAGACATCCGGAAAGTGCTGTGAAGGAATTGGCAACACAGAGACCTACAATCGTAGTAAATACCGGATTAATAGATGAGGATTTTACCATATCTGCATTATTTCCTGTTGCCCTGATTGCCAGACCAAGTCTTGTCCTTAAGAAAAATACAAGGAAGACAATCACAATGGCTACTGCAATGAAAGCAACTACAATATCTCCTCTTCCTTTCAGCGGTGTACTTTTCAATGTTTCTTTCATCATGGAAAATACCGTCTCTGTTCTGTTCATATTGATCAGGGAGGAACCTCCCATCACTGCAATATTCACAGAATAAAGAGCCGTATTAACGATAATTCCTGCAAGAAGACTGTCAACACCCAGCTTTGTCTGAAGTATGGCTGTCACAAAGCCCGAGCATATACCTGCAGCCATAGCTGCAAAAATTGATAAAAAAGGATGTCCGCTGACTGCCACTGCTGCTCCCACTGCTGCTCCCAGTGTGAAACAGCCATCAGTGGAAAGGTCACAGACATTCAGCATGGAATAACTGAGAAACAGGGCAAGAACTGTCAATGAACAGATCAGGCCAAGTTTCAGTGCGGTCTCTCCAAGAGAGAGTATAGTCGCAATAGTCACGATGATTTCCTCCAGTTTGTATTTATTTTATTACATTCAATGAACAGCAACAGAAAATATCTGCTGCTGTTCATTTTAATTCAGAAAATATATCAGTCTTTTCAACCGGCACAATGGATTCCATAAACCCAGAACTTCTGAATTTATTCAAAATGCTGTCCGAATATCCTTATTATTTCTCTACATCATCAAAACTCTCTGCTGTAACGATCTCATTTACCTGTGTGCATAACGGCTCGAAATCTTTTTTAACAGTTTCAAGATCAAGTCCCAGTCCCTCGCAGGTTTCTGTGTTTACTGTTGCAGTACCATTATCAAAAGTTTCAACAGATGTTGTTGCAGGATCTGCATCATTCATAAGGATGTCTGCGATCATATCTGCTGTCTTCTGTCCAAGGTTTGCATAATCAACACCGTATCCGACAAATGCACCGTTTAGTGCAAAGGAGTCAGCTCCTGTATACTGTGGGATACCTGCATCAATGAATTTCTCATAGATAGAAAGCTCTGCTGTCATAATTGTGTTGTCAGTTGGTGTGAATACTGCATCTACGCCATCTGCCACCAGTGCATCTGCTGCAAGCTGTACCTCATCTGTTGTGGTACCTGTACGCTCTACATATTCGATGCCTTCTTTATCCAGATAATCCTTGGCTTCCTGGATGGCTGTTGTAGAAGAATCCTGTCCGATATCGTATAAAAGTCCGATTTTCTTTACATCCGGGTTCACTGCCTGGATCAGTTTCATGATGGATGCTGTATCCAGATAATCGCTTGTACCTGTAATGTTTGCTCCAGGTGCATCCAGATCCTCTACAAGGCCGCTTCCTACAGGATCAGACACTGCGGAAAATACAACCGGTGTATCGGTTCCTTCTGTTGCGGACTGCATACGCATTGCTACAGGTGTTGCAATACCTACCATCAAATCTACATTATCAGCCTGAAAATCAGAAATGATCTGTTCCATAACATTGGCATCTGCATTACAGTTATCATAGGACACATCAAAATTTACGTCTTTTTCCTTGCCGATTTCTTCCAGACGGGACTGGATGTTGTCTACGATCTGATTCAAGGAAGCGTCATCTACATAATTGCAGATACCGATCTTGAAATCCTGTGCCATAACCGGTGATGCCATCATCATAGTTGCCATTGCTGTTGCTGCGATTGCTAATACTCTTTTTTTCATAGTCTTTTTTCCTCTCTCTACATCTTATTTAGCAGTTCATGGTTTTTTAACTGCCATAGTCTCAGGGATGTTTGCCAATCCCTTGTCACTGTCTGTGAGAAAGAACTCCCCGGATTCCTCTTTTTCCCGGATGTGTCAACTGCTGTGATACCCACCTGCCATCAGCAGATTTTCCTGCATTACAGGGGGTGCCATATAACAGATTCTCTTTATATATAAAAAAATCCGCCACAAGCTATCTGTTGCTTGAGACGGTAATAAGAATCTTATTATCGCGGTACCACTCAAATTGACGAATTGTCCACTTTCTCATGTACAAACATACACTCCTGATTTATAACGGGTTCGGTTCCCGTCGGTGCCTACTCTCACGCTTATCAAGATTTCGGACCGCCCTCGAAAGGCCATTCAACAATCAGTTTCATACGGCTTCCCACCAATTGCCGTTCTCTGGAATGATTCTTGGTTGTTTACTCTTCTTTCTCATCGGTTTTGATGTGTTTACTTTACCACGCTAATGCAGATATGTCAAGAGGTTTATTTTTTATTTTTTTCCATTAATTTTTTCAAAAGGGACGCGAAGGAATGGGAAGGGATTTCGGGCTTAGTTTCGGAACCATGTAATTCTAAGGCATTTGGGAAGTTGCTAAAAACATTCAAAAAAATCTCAAACTCGCTTCGCTCAGACAGTGAGATTTTTTTGAATAACGCAGCTTCCCAAATACCAAGAATTACTATGAACCCTCAAATGCGCCCGAAATCCCTTCCCATTCCTTCGCTGTGTACTGACAAATTGACATATATTCCATTTTCGACAGCATGCCGAATTGCTTGCTTTCTGCACCACCGCAGGAGACTTATTTAATCGAATCAAGTAAATCCCCTGCGGTGGTTGCGAAAAGCAATAAGCAGTGGGTGGGAACTTGCCTTCTGTTAAATGCCTGCTGAAATGATATTGGGACCTATATGTTACTGTTCACACACCACTATCCCGCGAGGTGTTTTGGCATGAATATGCCAAAATCCCGAGACATACAAGCCAAAATTCCATTGCCGCAGGCAATCTGGAATGAATTTTGGCTAAGTTACTGTGAACGGAGCGAACAGTAACACCTGTATATTTCAGGATAGCAATATGTAAACAGTGATGTTTACAGAACGATATGATAAGTGTTAAAATAATGTTCAGAAAAGATCTGTGATCTGCTATGTAGTGATTTTAAGTTTATATAGATTAGATTATATAGAAATGAGGGATATTATATGTCAACAGCAAAAATGGTTTTTCATGGGAGTGATATTGAGAAAATATGTGAGGTCTATCAGCTTAAGTCTGAGGAAATTGTGAAGTTTGGGGCTAATGTAAATCCGCTGGGGCTTTCTGAGCATGTAAAGGAACAGCTTGCAGGACGGCTGGATATCCTGTCTTCTTATCCAGACAGAAATTATACTTCACTTCGCAGCACAATTTCAGAATATTGTAATATTCCTGCTGAATTCATCCTTCCCGGAAATGGTTCCAGCGAACTGATCGCACTGCTGATACAGCAACGAAATCCAAAGCATACCCTTATCCTGGGTCCGACCTATTCAGAATACTCCAGGGAACTCTCCTTCTCCGGAAGCACTCAGGAATACTACCACCTGCGCGAAGAGGATAACTTTGTTCTCGATGTAGATGACTTTTGCCGGACTCTGGATGGAAAATACGATTTTCTCATCCTCTGCAACCCAAATAATCCTACCTCATCTGCAATTAACATAAATGACCTGCGCAGAATCGTTTCCTTCTGCAATGAGCGGAACATTTTCGTGATGATCGACGAAACTTATGTAGAATTTGCCCCGGATATCAATGAGATCACTGCTGTCAGCCTTACCAGAGAATTCACGAACCTTATGATTCTGCGCGGCGTATCAAAATTCTACGCAGCCCCAGGTATGCGTCTTGGCTACGGAATCACCGGGAACCTGGAATTTCTCAAAAAAATGAAAGAAAAACAGGTACCATGGTCTCTCAACAGTCTGGGAGCCCTGGCCGGCGAGCTGATGCTCCAGGATAAAACCTACATCCGCCAGACCCGGGACCTCATTCTCTCAGAACGCACCCGCCTGCTCAAAGCACTGGAGAATATCCCCACTTACAAAACCTACCCGGCCTACGCCAACTTTCTCCTCCTGAAAATCCAGAAGCCCGGCCTGACCTCCCGGGACGTCTTCGACGCCTGCATCCGTCAGGGTCTCATGATCCGTGACTGCTCCTCCTTCGAATGCCTGGACGGCGAATACATCCGCTTCTGCATCATGCACCCCGAAGACAACACCCGACTCCTCAATATTCTGGAATCTCTTTAATTGCTATAGTTAAAACCAGATACCAGCGGAGCGGAAAATATTTTGTCTGGGGTGCATTTGCAGCTTAGTTTTCAGAAATCTGCGTTATGAGCTGGCTGCATCACTGTCTGAGCGAAGTTTGCAACGGAGCGAGTTTGACAAGACGGCTCATGCTTTTAGCAGATTTATGGAAACTTAGAATATCTTAGGCTCCGAAACCGCACCCCAGACAAAATATTTTCCGCTCCGCGTCCCTCTTGAACATAAAAAGAGCCAGAAACTCCCCTTTTCCGAAGTTTCTGGCCTTTTTTATCAGTTTTTAAAGCTATGGATCGGTGCCGGAATCCTTCCGCCACGCTGCACAAACGCATCACAGGAGAACTGGTTCACCGGCATGATCGGTGCATAACCAAGCAGTCCACCGAACTCAACCACTTCGCCAACCCCCTTACCAATTACCGGGATCAGACGAACCGCCGTAGTCTTCTGGTTCACCATACCAATTGCAGACTCATCCGCAATAATACCCGCAATCGTAGAAGCCTTCGTATCTCCGGGAATTGCAATCATATCAAGACCTACAGAACATACACAAGTCATAGCTTCCAGCTTCTCAAGAGTCAGTGCCCCTGCATTCACCGCATCGATCATACCCTGATCCTCGCTGACCGGAATAAATGCACCACTCAAACCACCAACTGCTGTAGAAGCCATAACTCCACCCTTCTTAACCTGGTCATTTAACAGAGCAAGCGCTGCTGTTGTGCCCGGTGCACCTGCATGCTCCAGACCAATCTCCTCAAGGATCTCAGCAACACTGTCACCAATTGCAGGAGTAGGAGCCAGAGACAGATCCACGATGCCAAACTTAACACCAAGGCGTCTGGAAGCCTCCTGTGCTACCAGCTGACCAACACGTGTTACCTTGAAGGCAGTACGCTTGATCATCTCACAAAGAGTTTCAAAATCCTTACCTCTTACCTGTTCCAGCGCAGTCTTAACAACGCCAGGTCCGCTGACACCAACGTTAATGATAGTGTCTGCTTCTGTCACACCATGGAAAGCGCCTGCCATAAACGGGTTATCATCCGGTGCATTACAGAATACAACCAGCTTCGCACATCCCAGGGAATCCTGATCTTTGGTAGCTTTCGCTGTTTCCAGAACGATCTCACCCATCAGCTTAACAGCATCCATATTGATACCTGTACGTGTAGATCCAACATTTACAGAACTGCAGACACGCTCTGTCTTCGCCATAGCCTGTGGGATAGATTCGATCAGAAGTCTCTCAGCAAGAGTCATTCCCTTGCTTACCAGTGCAGAATAACCGCCGATAAAGTTTACGCCTACCACCTTGGCAGCCTTATCCAGAGTTTCTGCAATAGTTACAAAATCTTCCTTTGTCTTACATGCAGCTCCGCCAATCAATGCGATCGGAGTTACGGAAATTCTTTTATTTACGATCGGAATTCCATATTCACCGGAAATAGCCTCACCTGTAGATACCAGATCCTTTGCACAGGTTGTGATCTTTTTATAGATTTTCTCATTTAAAACAGCAAGATCACTGTCAATACAGTCCAGAAGGCTGATACCCATAGTAATGGTACGCACATCCAGATTCTCCTGCTCGATCATTTTATTCGTTTCATTTACTTCAAAAATATTGATCATTTTGTTTTTCTCCCTTGTATGTTCTCTCAGCATTTTTCAGGCAATCTGATACAGGAAAGTCCCTCAGTGGCTTACCTGCTTAGATTTTCTCAGATTCTGTGCATTACATTGAAGATATCTTCATGCTGGCAGCGGATTACTACACCGATCTTATCTCCAAGGGCTTCCAGTTCTTTGGCAAGAACTCCGTTGTCTTTCTCACATTTGCTGGCATCTGTTACCATCATCATGTTGAAATATCCCTGTACGATGGTCTGGGAGATATCAAGAATGTTTACATTATTGTCTGCAAGATAAGTACAAACCTTTGCAATAATTCCTACGGTATCGTTTCCTACTACTGTGATGATTGTCTTTTTCATAAGTTCTTTGTCCTTTCTACACTGTAATTACTTCTGATATGCAATCCCTCTGTGCCACCTGAATTCTGAAATCACGCGACTTATAAGGGTTGTCACCTAAGGTTACTTCTGAACAGACGGTTTCATACGCCAGTTCCTCATAGTTATTTTCCCTGCTCAGATGTCCAAGGAAAATCCCTTTCATATTGTCATGTAGCAGCCTGCATAAAAGCCTGCCTGCATTCTCATTGGAAAGATGTCCCCTGTCTCCAAGGATTCTCTGTTTCAGATAATAGGGATATTTTCCAACCTGCAGCATACGGATGTCATGATTTGCTTCCAGAAGAAGCGCATCCAGATTCTGCAGATTACCGACTATGTACTCATTATATTTTCCAAGGTCTGTAGCAATCCCCACAGAATGCTCTCCACACTCTACCCGGTATCCTACGGGCTGTGCAGCATCATGAGGGATCGTAAAAGGATTCACTGTCAGATCATTAATCTCAAAAGGCTCATCTTCGTGTATCTCACGAAAAATCCCTTCCGGCATTTTTCCAAGATTCATGTGAGATAAAGCTTCCACAGTTCCTTCTGTCGCATAAACCGGTATCTGATGTTTCCTTGCGATCACGCCCAGACCTTTGATATGATCCGAATGTTCATGTGTAATCAAGATACCATCAATATCTTTTCCTGTCAATTCCAGAGAATTCAATCCCTGTTCTACCCTTTTTCCGCTGATGCCTACATCCACCAGAAGATGGGTATTATCTGAGCCCACATAAATACAGTTTCCGCTGCTTCCGCTGGCAATGCTACAAAGTCTCATATTTTCTGATTCCTTCCTCAATCTGCCGTCTGGTCTGTGCAAAATCTCCGTTATTTACCACAACATAGTCTGCATTTTCCCGAAAAAAAGTCTCCGGTGCCTGACTGGCAATGATACTGACTGATTTCTCTCTTGTATAACCGCGGTTCTCCATCAGTCTCCTGATACGGATCTCTTCATCCGTATGAATATACCATATCGTATCGCAAAACTCCTGATAATGATCTTCCAGAAGGAGTGCAGCTTCCACCACACATATCTTCTGTCCCTGCTGTTTCTTTACAGCTAACTGCTCTCTGATGTACTGTTTCACAGCCGGATGGATGATCTGGTTTAATTTCTCCAGAAGCTCTGGATGTGAAAATACTACATCCGAAACCTGTCTGCGGTCAATAGTTTTATCATTTTTTATGATTTGTCTTCCAAATAGTGCAATCACCGGTTCATAACAGGACTGCCCCGGCTCCATCACCAGATGCCCGATCTCATCTGCTTTCATCACATATGCCTGATACTTTTCTTCAAGAAAATCAAGCACTGTACTTTTTCCGGCACCCACTCCGCCGGTAATTCCTATTGTTATCATCATCACTTCGCCTCATACCAGTTATTACCCTGATGCATATCGACTTCCAGTTCTACGGAAAGCTTTGCGGCACCTTTCATCTCTTCTTCAAGAATAGCAGAAACCTGCGGGATTTCCTCTTTACAGGTCTCTATCAGAAGTTCATCGTGTACCTGAAGTACAAGACGGGATTTAAGATTCTCATCCTTTAATCGTCTGTACACACGGTTCATTGCAATTTTAATGATATCCGCTGCAGTTCCCTGTATTGGAGAGTTCATGGCTACTCGCTCCCCAAAAGACCTCTGCATAAAATTACCGGATTTCAGTTCCGGGATCGGCCTGCGTCTGCCAAACATGGTAGTCACATATCCTTTTTCTTTTCCCTCTTCCACCAGTCCGTCAAGAAATCCTTTGATCTTTGGATAAGTTTCAAAATATCTTTCAATATATTCTGCTGCTTCTTTTCGTGTGATACTTAAATCCTGGCTGAGCCCAAAGGAACTGATCCCATAAACGATTCCAAAATTTACTGCCTTGGCATTTCTCCTCTGCAGATCTGTCACCTCATTAAAGGGCACATGGAATACCTCTGATGCTGTATGTCTGTGGATATCCTGGGCTTCTTTATATGCCTGGATCAGTTTCTCATCCCCTGACATATGCGCCAGAACGCGAAGCTCGATCTGGGAATAGTCCGCATCCAGAAATACATATCCCTCTTCCGGAACAAATACCTTACGGATCAGTCTTCCAAGCTCCATTCTTACAGGGATATTCTGAAGATTCGGCTCTGTGCTGCTGATCCTTCCTGTTGCTGTAATTGTCTGGTTAAAGGTAGAATGAATCCTGCCGTCCTCTGCGATCTCACCAACAAGCCCGTCTGCATAAGTAGATTTCAGTTTCGCAAGCTGACGGTACTCCAGAATATCCTTTACAATGGGATACTCCGGTGCAAGCTTTTCCAGAATATCTGCCGCTGTGGAATAACCTGTCTTTGTTTTCTTTCCACCCTTAAGGCCAAGCTTTTCAAACAGGATCACTCCCATCTGTTTCGGAGAATTGATATTAAACTCTTCCCCTGCCTGCTGCCAGATCTGCTTCTCCAGTTCTCCAATACGTACACTTAGTTTCTCACCGTAGCTTTTCAGTTCTTCACTCTTCACGCTGATTCCCCATTTTTCCATGGAATCAAGAGTAAAGATCAGCGGAAGCTCAATCTGTGTATATACATTCCACATACCTGTATCACGCAGTGCTTCACACATGGGTTTCCGGCAGGCAAGTGCTGTATAGGCCATGTAGCAGGCCCATGCTGCAAGCCCCTCTGCACTCTCCTCCCATGCTTTTTCCACTGTTTTCTTTCCAAGAAGTTCCTCTCTTGCAGGCAGGATACGACCATTCAGATATTCCTTTGCCATATCATCGTAAGTATAGGAGGATTTCAGAGGATTCAGCAGATATGCAGCCACACCTGCATCAAATACAGCCATCGGATCATCAGATTTTATATGCTTGAGTAATGCCTTTACATCCAATGCACATACACATTTTTTATCATATTTCAGAGTACCGTCTGTATTGACATCAGATATCTCATTTTCCGGATCCTTCTTCACATCATCTGTATTAGATTTCATAATATTCTCTGTGTTGGATTCAGATACTTTATGAAGGAGCCCTTCCAATTTTCCGCAGAGATAACCTTCTGTGATCATCCCTTCTACAGGAATATAATAAATTTCCTCTTCATTCAGCGCAAGTCCTGCACCAAATACCCTGCCATTCTCTGTAACCAGAGAAACACCCGCTGTCTTTCCTGCTTCCGCTTTCGCAAACAGCGCTTCACAGCCTGCCAGGTCTGCACATGTGAAAAACTCCTGTTCCAGCGTATCTTCCTGTACTGCCGCAGAGTCAAAACGGTTAAGCAGATTCTTAAATTCCAGCTGTCTGCAGAGAAGGAAAGCTTCTTTTGTATAAAGATTTCCCAGTTTTGCCTTTTCATACGAAAACTCTATGGGACTGTCCGTACAAATCGTAGCCAGAGCCTTGCTCATCTGCGCCATATCATAATGTTCTCTCATTGATTCCCTGGCTCTGTTTGGCTTCAGCTCTTCCAGATGTTCATGAGCATTCTCAATACTTCCATACTCCACAATAATCTTTGTGGCAGTCTTCTCACCTACTCCCGGGATTCCCGGAATATTGTCAGCACTGTCAC